>JAPPKV010000381.1 GCA_028819775.1 Gammaproteobacteria bacterium
CGGCGAGGCGGCATGGACTGCGAACGGCGACGCGCCGCCGAGCGCCCAGCAGATTGCGAAGAGCGGCGCTAGGCGACGGCTTCGAACCACGCCCTCGGACCGCGGTGTTGACTATTCGTCGAGTAGACCGGCCAGGGTCTCCGACACGTTCGTGCCGCGCAGGTGCCTGGCCACCGTCTTGCCCTCGGTGGACACCAGGAAGTTCGCGGGGATCGCCTTGACCCGGTACAGCTTGGCGACTGGACTGCCGAACGCCTGGTTGTCCGAGACGTTCAGCCAGTTGATGTCGTAGTCCTCCTCCGAGGCAACCCGCCAGTTCTCGGAATCGTCGTCCAGATTGACGGCGAGGATCTCGAAACCGTTGCTTCGAAAGCGCTCGTAGGCCTCCTGGAGATGCGGAATCTCGGCGATGCAAGGGCCGCACCAGGATGCCCAGAACTCGACCAGGGTGTACTGGTTCTCGCGCAGGACATCGCGCAGCCGGACTTCCTCGCCGGCCAGGTTCAAGGCGGTGAAATCCTTGATCGCCTTCGCGGCGGCCTGGTCGCGGCTGTCGATGAGCGCGTTGATGAGCTCGATGCTCAAGTTTTCGCCGAGTATCGCTTCAAGCTCGGCCAGAACGGCGATCTGTTCGGGATCCTCCGTGTCCCGCCAGGCACCGGTGCGATCCTTCCACGCATGGCGCAGCGCCAGAACCCGTGCATGCGGGTCTTCGTGCTCATCGTATATGCCGCGCAGTCGATCGACTTCCTGATCGTCCGGCGTTTCCTGCACCGAGCCGATGAGGGCTTGGTAGTCCCCACCGGAGAACCCGAGGACCGATCCGTCGGCCACGAGTTCGTGGCGACCGCCCGGTTCGACGATGCCCTGCGCCCGGGGCCCGTCATCAACGACCACCACGAACTCGGCCCCCAGGGGCGCGTCGAGTTCCGCGCGCATCGTTGCCTTGCCGTTCTCGATCAAGGCCAGGTCGAGCACCTCGAATCCGCCCGCTTGCCGTGGATCGGGGTAGCCGAACTCGATGAGCTCGCCTTCGTAGCCATCGAGGCCCACGGCCTCAACCGTGGTCTCCGCACCGGCAACCGCGTACCCGGCTGCGGCCGCAGTACCCACGGCCACGGCGATCCGCGCCCACCCCATTCGATTTGCACCATTCGTGGTCATGGAAGCCCCTTGCCGATCATCGTTTGACGCTCGCGGTCGATTGTAATTCAACGCACGACAACCCGCTTGGCCACCGGAAACACACGCGAACGAGAGCATCGCGACCGTAGGGGACGGGCTTGTCCCGTCCCGCACCGACCGAACACTGCGTCTGGGCGGGCGACCACAAGAGTCGCCCCTACGGGGCCGGAGCGTAGCTAAACGACCGTAGGACGGGCTTGTCGCGTCCCAACGCGCCTCGGGCGCGTCAACGTCGTAGCTTCCAGGCGTAGTCCAAGGCGGCCTTGAGCGAACCGGTGAACGCCTTGCCCTGCCAGGCGATATCGAATGCCGTGCCGTGGTCCACCGACGTGCGCACGATGGGCAGGCCGATGGTCACGTTGACCGCGGACTCGAAGCTCATGAGCTTCATCGGCGCATGCCCCTGGTCGTGGTACATGCACACGATGGCGTCGAATCGGTCCTGGTGTATCGCCTGGTGGAACACGGTGTCGGCCGGATAGGGGCCGGAAGCGTCGAGACCCTCACCGCGGGCACGTTCGATCGCCGGAACGATGGTCGTCCTATCCTCGGTTCCGATGATGCCTCCCTCGCCGGCGTGCGGGTTCAATCCGCAGACAGCGATCCGCGGCGTCTCGACGAAACGGCTGAGGGTCGCGTGGGTGAGACGAATCACGGTGACGATCCGCTCCGGCGTCACCAGTCGAATCGCTTCCTTGAGCGGGACATGGGCGCTTACATGTGACACGGCGACATCGCCCGTGGTCAGCATCATGGCGTAGTCGCTTGTATCGCACAGGGCAGCGATGAACTCGGTGTGGCCCAGAAACCCCGGCGTCGAGGTGCGCGTGGCCTCCTTGTTCATCGGCAAGGTGACGACGCCCGCCACACGGCCCGCAAGGGCGTCCCGCGTCGCGCGTTCCACGTAGTCCCTCGCAGCGGCACCGGCCTTCGCGTTCAGTCGTCCGGGCGTGAGGTCCCGAGACGTCAGCTTGGCGAGATCCACGATGTTGAGCTTCGAATTTTGTGCGGCTTCGGGATCGGCGATGACATGGAGCGGTATCGTGAGGCCAAGCAAACGAGCGCCGGCACCGAGAATCGCCGCATCGCCGTACGCCACGACATCCTCGCCGAGTTGTCCGGCGGCGAACCGGCGCAAGAGGATCTCCGGTCCCACGCCGCTGGCGTCACCCATGGTGATCGCCATGCGCATCAAAATCCCTCAAGCGGCGCGTTGCCACCGCTCAGAATGACGCCCACGGTGCCCTTCGCGGCGCTGCGGTTCTCGGCCATCGCGGCGAGGGTCACGGCCGCCGACGGTTCGATGACGACCTTCATGATCTCGGCAAGGCGTCCCGTCCAATCCCGGATGCCCTCCTCCGACGCAAGGTACACGCGCGTTCGCACGTTGTAGAGAATCTCGAAGTTCCGCCTTCCCAAGGCCGTCCGCAAGCCGTCGGCGACGGTCTTCGGCGGCAACGCGTCGCAAATGACGCCGGTCGTCAGCGACGTCTTGGCATCGCAGGCCAATGCGGGTTCGGCCAGAACCACTTCCGCACTCCCCTGGGCCGCGACGACCGTTCCCGCGGCCAAGCCGCCGCCGCCCACGGGCACCCAAAGCTGATCGAGCCGCGGAAAGTCCTGCAAGAGCTCCAGCGCCGCCGTCCCCGCCCCCGCGATGATCCGCTCGTCGTCATATGGAGGCACGAACGTCGCGCCGGTTCGTCGGCACACGTCGTCGAGGGTCGTTTGCCGCGCCGCGAGTGTGGGTTCCGAGACCACGACCTCCGCGCCGTAACGCTCGATGGCGGCGCGTTTCGAGGGGCGCGCATCCCGAGGCACGACGATGATTGCCCGCAACCCCGCTTCCGCCGCCGCAAGGGCCAACGCCGCCCCATGGTTCCCCGACGAGTGCGTGGCGACGACTTCCGTATCGGCGGCCAACGAGCGCACCGCGTTGGTCGCGCCCCGGATCTTGAACGCACCGGACCGCTGCAGGTTCTCGCATTTGAAATGGACCTCGGCGCCGAGCAGCGCGTCGATGGTTCGGCTGGTGAGTACCGGCGTCCGATGAACATGGCCTGCGATCCGACGCGCCGCCGCGACCACGTCGGTCCGCGAAACCATCAACGCTTGTCCGGCTTGTAGCTGTCCCGCAGCGAGACCGTGCGGTTGAATACCGGGGCGTCGCCTCGGTAGTCCCGGTTGTCTTTGACGAAGTAGCCGGTGCGCTCGAACTGGAAGCACTGGTCGTCGCTGTCGACGATGGCCGGCTCGATCACGGCCCTGGCAACGGCCATGGAGTCCGGATTCAAGGTCTCGGCGAAGTTGTCGGCACCCGGACGCGCCGCGTCGAAGAGACGCCCGACGAGGCGTACGTCGGCGGGAACGGCGGACGCCGCATCGACCCAGTGGATGACGCCCTTTGGCTTGAGGCCGCTCGTGTCGCTGCCGCTCTTCGACTCGGGTACGTAGCGACAGCGCAACTCCTCGATCTCGCCCGCCGCGTTCCTGACCACGTCCTCGCAGACGACGATGTAGCCGTAGCGCAGACGCACCATGCCGCCGGGGGTCAGACGCCGGTACTTGGGCGGTGGGTCCTCCGAGAAGTCCTCCCGCTCGATGTAGAGCGTTCCCGAGAACGTCATCTCCCTCATGCCGCGGTCCGGTTGCTGGGGATGCCAGGGGGCCGGAAGCGTCTCCCCCTCCCCTTCGTAGTTCGTCAACACGACGCGCAACGGATCGAGCACCGCCATGGCCCGGGCCGCAGCGGTTTCCAGGTCTCGGCGCACGCAGAACTCGAGAAACTCGTACTCGATGGTGCCGTCGGCCTTGGTCACACCGATGCGCCGGCAGAACTCGCGGATCGCCGCCGGTGGATAGCCCCGGCGGCGCATTCCCGCCAGGGTGGGCATCCGCGGGTCGTCCCAGCCCATCACGTGACCGCCCTCCACCAAGGCCGAGAAGAGTCGCTTCGACATCACCGTGTACTCGAGACCGAGGCGCGAGAACTCGATCTGCGGGGGGTGGTAGTTGATGGCGATGTTGTCGAGCACCCAGTCGTAGAGGGGGCGGTGGTCCTCGAACTCCAAGGTGCACAGGGAATGGGAGATGCCCTCCAGCGCATCGCAGATGCAGTGCGTGAAGTCGTACATCGGGTAGATGCACCAGTCGCCGCCGGTGCGGTGGTGGTTCGCGTGGCGAATGCGGTACAGAACCGGGTCGCGCATGTTGAAGTTCGGCGACGCCATGTCGATCTTCGCACGCAGTACGTGGGTACCGTCGCAGAACTCGCCGGCCCGCATGCGGCGAAACAGGTCCAGATTCTCGGCGACGGACCGGTTCCGGTAGGGGCTGTCGGTGCCGGGTTCGGTCAGGGTTCCCCTGGTCAAGCGGATCTCGTCCGCCGGCAGGCTGCATACGAACGCCTTGCCCCGTTCGATCAACTGCTCCGCGAAGTCGTAGAGCTGCTCGAAGTAGTCCGATGCGAAGGTGGGGCCTTCCCAGTCGAAACCGAGCCAGGCGATGTCCCGCTGGATGGATGTGACGAACTCTTCGCTTTCGCGCAGCGGATTCGTGTCGTCGTAGCGCAGGTAGGTCGTGCCGCCGAACTCCTCGGCAACACCGAAGTTCAGGCAGATGGACTTCGCGTGCCCGATGTGCAGGAAACCGTTCGGCTCCGGCGGGAAACGAGTGACCACGCGCTCGACCGCGTCGGCGCGCAGGTCGTCGCGGATGCGATGTCGGATGAAATCCCGAAGGTCTTCGGCCATCCTTAGGGGGCAGCCGTCTGCACAAACGCGACATTGTACCGGCAGGGCTGGCCCGGGGGTCCGCGAGGAGCGATCCGGTACACCGCAGTGCTTGGCTCGACCCCGCGACGTGCGCCCGCTACGCTTGCCGGAAGACCCTTGTCGATCCAACTGGCATGTCCGGCCCGGTAACTCAAGCGCTTGCGGCGTACTGGCGCTTCTTTGAAGGTACCAATAGCCGCGATTCCCAGAGATTCACACAAACGTTGAACTTTCCCCACGTTCGCGTCTCCGCCCGGGGTTGGGCGGGTGTCGTCCCGGATGCGAGAACGCATGCACGCAACAACTCCTTCGAGAGTCTCTTGGCAATGGGTTGGGACCACACCGTCGGCATCGAGCCGCAAGTTCTGCACGTTGCGCCGAACAAGGTGCATCTGGTGGGCGGATGGACCCGTTACACCAAGGATGACCAACCGATCATTTCCAACCAGGTGACCTACATCGCGACCGACGTGAACGGTCACTGGGGCATGCAGTCCCGGTACGGAATCGATCAGGACCTCGACGGACCCACGCCCGATCCGATCGCATCCGGCGAACACGGCGACACGGGTTTCGACGCCAATGCGCGGAATGCCGTGCACATCGTCGCCAAGGCATTGGCATCGGTCGGCACCGACAATGCCGCCTGTGCGGGACACTTCCACTA
>JAPPKV010000227.1 GCA_028819775.1 Gammaproteobacteria bacterium
GGGATGACCGCGCACAGGTGGAGCGAGTGCAGTGTAGACAGGTGGCTGTAGTAGTTGTGGGGGGCGCAGTTGATTTCGAAGGTCTCCGCCATGTCCGCCACCCGCTTCGAATTGGCGAAGCCGTTCCAGGGAACGTCAACCATGCAGACATCCATGGAGCGGGCCTCGAAGTAGCGCCGGTAGTCTCTTGACGTGAAGAGATTCTCGCCCGAGCAGATGGTCACGCGGGTCGACTCGCGAACCTCGCGCAATCCGTTCGGTTCGTACATGTCCACTTCCACCCACATCATGCGCATGTCTTCCAGGGCCCGGCAGATGCGCTTGGCGGCTTCGACCCGGAAATTGAAATTGAGGTCCAGGGCAATGTCGACATTGGGACCGACGGCGTCGCGGAACGTTCCGATCAGCTTGCGGATGTGGTCGATGGTGGCATTGTCCACCGTGCCGTCGGTGGTGCCCTCGCCGCCACCGAATCCACCCCGATAGGTGCGGGCGACCTCGCCGGGATAGACGATGTTGGTCTTCAATGCGGTGAAACCGCGGGCGACGACTTCGTGCCCGAGGTTCGTGATGTCGTCCCAGGTCTTGAGCGGCGGCACGCCGATGACCTCGTGGTTCCCGGCCCGGGACGAACCGCAGTGCGACCAGTAGACGCGTTGACGGGTCCTCAACGGTCCACCGAACAGCTCGTAGACCGGCACGCCGAGCGCTTTGGCCTTGATATCCCAGAGCGCCAGTTCGATGCCGGCGATAGCCTTGGCCGCGACGCCCCCGGGACTCTGGCGAGCCATGCGGTACATGTCCCAATAGCGAGCCTCCACGGGACGTGGATCGTGCCCTAGGAGAATCGTCTCGAATTCCTTGGCGGAACCGACGACGCTGTATGGCATGCGCCCGTCCGAGCACTCGCCGTAGCCGGTGATGCCTTCGTCGGTCCGAACGGCCACGAATTGCCACGGGCGCCACCCCGCATCCACGACGAAGGTGTCGATTCCGGTGATCTTCATGGCTTCCCTCCGTGGTTTGCCGCGAGGCGTCTACGACATGCCCCGGTGCGAGCGGTTGGCTACGGCGCTTGGGTAGCCGCTGCGTATTCGGTACGCATCAGGGCGTTCACTTCGTCGATCATCGCCGGAACCATCTCCTCCGTGTAGCCCCGCTTGATAGCGGCCACCGTCCCGTCCTTCCTGATCATGACTAGGTGCGGGATGCCTGAGACCCCGAATCGTTTCTTGGTTCGTCCGTTGTAGTCGTTGATTAGCGTCATCGTGTAGTCCTTGAGCCGACGCTCCATGCGTCGGTAGGCCCTGGGTCGCTCGATGTTGATCGCAACGACACGGACACGGTCGCGCCCGGCGTGCTGTTGAAGCGTTTCCAACACGGGCAGTTCCTTGCGGCAGGGCGGGCACCAGGTTGCCCAGAAGCTCACGATGACGACCTTGCCCCGAAGGTCCTTGAGATCGACTTTCTTTCCCTGCCGGTCCTTGCCGAGATACGCTGGGGGTACATCGCCGACCTCGGGAACCGCAAGCACCGCCATCGCGAACAGAAACGCGGCCGAGGCGAGAAGGGGTGTCCATCTCCTCATGGTTCAAACCCTAACCATCCCCTTGAAGCCCGTCAAACGACGCCGGCTGCAAGGTCGCCGTGGTGGCGTCAACGGTTCCCTTGAATCGGGCAGGTGTTTGCGACATGGTTAGGTCTCGCCCTCGAACCGCGAATTCGTTGATCGTCGAATCCCGCCCAAAGCGGCCGTCCCAACTCGACTCGAAACTGCGGGATTTCCTGCGCGATGCATTGGCCGCCCGGGGCGTGACCACCACGGCGGACTTGGATCTCTCACTCGGCCAACTCCACGCTCCCGACTCCCTGCCGGGAATCGTCGTTGCCGCGGACCGCCTCGCGGGAGCGGTCTCGGACAACGAACGCATTCTGATTGCCGGTGACTTCGATGCCGATGGCGCGACGGCGTCGGCCCTGTGCGTGTCCGCGCTGCGTGCGATGGGTGCGGGTGACGTGGATTTCCTGGTGCCGAACCGCTTCGAGTACGGCTACGGGCTGTCCCCGGAGCTTGTCGAGGAGGCGCTGAAGAGATCACCCCAGGTCATCGTCACGGTCGATAACGGCGTATCGAGTGTCGACGGTGTGGCCCTTGCACGGAACAACGGGGTGGACGTTGTCGTCACGGACCACCACCTTCCCGGCGACGAACTCCCGGCGGCCCACGCAATCGTCAATCCGAACATGGCGGATTCCGCGTTTCCCAGTCCGAATCTTGCCGGGGTAGGCGTCGCGTTCTACGTGATGGGCGCGGTACGCCAGCGATTGCGGGCATCGGGCCACTTCGAGAGTCGCGGAATCGCCGAGCCCAATCTGGCCGACTGGCTGGACCTGGTGGCGCTGGGCACCGTGGCCGACGTCGTGCCGCTGGACCGCAACAACCGCATCCTGGTCCACCAGGGCTTGAGACGCATTCGCGGGGGAAGGACGCGGCCCGGTGTCCGCGCCCTGGTGGAGGTGTCGGGGCGTGCGGCGAGTGCCTTGAGCGCCAAGGATCTCGGCTTCGCCATTGGACCACGCCTCAATGCCGCGGGCCGGCTCGAGGACATGTCCATCGGCATTCAGTGCCTTCTGGCGGACGACGACCGCCTAGCCCGATCCCTCGCGGAGCGGTTGGACGAGATCAACCGGGCGCGTCGGGACATCGAAGCCGGCATGGTCGACGAAGCGACTGGAATGCTGGATGGCGAGATCGGCGACGACGTGGCGGTCTGCGTCTACCAGCAGAACTGGCATCAAGGCGTGATCGGTATCGTGGCGGGTCGGATGCGCGAGCGCTACCATCGTCCGGCGATCGTGTTCGCCGATGCCGGCCCGTCATCGCCAGGTGACCTCAAGGGTTCGGCGCGGTCGATCCCCGGCTTGCATATCCGCGATGCCATCGCGGAATGCGCGACCCGGCGCCCGGGCCTGGTCGGTCCCTTCGGCGGGCACGCCATGGCCGCTGGGCTGACCATACGCCACGCCCACCTGCAACGCTTTAGGCACGCGTTTAGCGAGGTCGTCGCGAAGCGCGTCAGTGAACGCGACCTGGCCGGGGTCATCGTCACCGACGGCGAACTAGCCGACGCGGAACTGAAAGTCGACAATGCCCGGCTGGTTGCTGCCCACGGGCCTTGGGGCCAGGGTTTCGAAGAACCATCGTTTCACGGCGAATTCGATGTCGTGATGCAACGCGTGGTGGGCGAACACCACCTCAGGCTCGCTCTCAAACAAGACACCCGGGTCGTGGATGCCATCGCCTTCAACACCGAGCCAACGCCCGGCAACCGGGTGCGGGCGGTCTACCGGCTCGGCATCAACGACTACGGGGAAGCCGACACGCTACAGCTTGAGATCGCGGCGCTCGAGGCTGTCTAGACGCGATCTTGTCGGTGACCCGCTGCGTACGTGCACACGTACTCAAACGTTGCGTCAGCCACTCGGGCACAGGTCGATTTCACGGCATTCCAATCGTGCCACTTCGGGTCTAGGTGCCGGTATTCGGCCAATGTGGATTCGTCCAGGTCGTAGGGAACCGAATTAGCCAGTTGAGCTTGCAGCTGTTGAAGCGGCGATTGGCCGTTGTCCTGCCGGTAGAGCCGGTCGAAGGGCTGCAACGCTTCACCGCTTGCGTCATCTCCGAGGCGATCCGCCAACGCCGCGAAGTCCAGGTAGTCCCGGGTAGCGTTGCGACGGAGAATAAGCACGCCCTTGATGCGAAGGATCTCCGCCTCGGTTGGTACGGTGAGCGGGACGCCCCGCACATCCAGCGTGGCGGTCTCCAGGGGCTCGTCACGGATGAGTTGTCCTACACCGGTTTCGATGCCGTCTAGGTTTCCGAGGATCAACACAGGTCGGCGGACTCGGGCCGTGCGCCAGCCAGCAACGGACTCGAGTTGCCCAAGCACTTCTTCGAATCGGCTTCCGAGATCGGTCAAGACGTGATCGGCGTCGTGCGACCGCCGGTGCTCGGCGTGGATCGCGGCCGCTGTGCCGCCGACCAGAACGGCGTCCGGGAGGATCCGCTGGAGCCGGGCGGCCGCCGACAACACAGTTTCCCAATCAGGGATCGGCTCGTCGGTTGCGGACATGATTCATCCAGAAGTGATGACGTTGCGCGTAGGGGTCGAGGAGCTGCGGAGCGCAGACGCGTTCGATCCTGTCGAGCAGCGCAGGATCGTCGAGAGTCGCTTGTCGGAGCTCCGCCCAGTCATCCCATCCCCCCCGCGAGATGATGTCGTCGATGGCCGCGGGCGTATATCCCTGGTGGTTCAAATGTCGGTGCAGCACATGACCGTCGCCAAGGAGGCTGAGGGTTATTCTACGCCGCCCTAGGGACACCCGCTTGGTAAGCCGTGGCTGTTAGAATCCCGCGATTCCGACCGACCCCCGCGCACCATGGCCGAAGTCACCTCCATTCGCGAGACATTGAAGTCCCTTGTGGGGCGCACCGATGCGCTACGGGGGTATCTTTGACTACGCGACGAAACGGGAACGCCTAGAGGAGGTCGAGCGCGAACTCGCAGACCCGGAACTCTGGAACGAGCCGGACCGTGCCCAGGCCCTCGGGCGGGAGCAGTCTTCCCTACAGACGGTGGTCAACGGGCTCGAACATCTGGGAACGACGCTTTCCGACCTGGCCGACCTCGCCGACCTGGCTGCCGCCGAAAACGATACCGAGGCCTTGGACGACATCGAGGAGGAACTGTCGGACTTGGAGCAGCGCCTCGCAGAGCTTGAGTTCCGCCGCATGTTCCAGGGCGAACAGGACGAATCCAACGCCTTTCTCGACATCCAGGCGGGATCCGGGGGTACCGAAGCCCAGGACTGGGCGGAGATGCTGCTGCGCATGTACCTGCGCTGGGGCGAGAAGCGGGGCTTCCGGACGGATCTCGTCGAGGTGTCGGCGGGCGAGGTGGCGGGGGTCAAGAGTGCCACCGTGCAGTTCGGCGGCGAATACGCCTACGGCTGGCTGCGCACCGAGACCGGGGTTCATCGACTCGTGCGCAAGTCCCCGTTCGATGCGGGCAACCGCCGCCACACGTCCTTCGCATCGGTATTCGTCTCCGCCGAAATCGATGACGACATCGTGATCGACATCGACCCGGGGGACGTTCGCACCGACACCTACCGGGCGAGCGGCGCGGGTGGCCAGCACGTCAACCGGACGGACTCTGCCGTTCGGCTCACCCATCTGCCGACCGGGGTCGTGGTGCAGTGCCAGAGCGAACGCTCCCAGCATCAGAACCGGGATCGGGCCTACAAGCAACTTCGGGCTAAGCTCTTCGAACTGGAACTCGACAAGCGCCGTGAAGAACAGCAGGCCATTGAGGATGCCAAGGTGGACATCGGCTGGGGCAACCAGATCCGCTCCTACGTACTCGACCAGTCACGGGTGAAGGATCTGCGCACGGAGGTCGAGCGGTTCGACCCCGGCAACGTGCTGGACGGGGATCTGGACGAATTCATGGAAGCAAGCCT
>JAPPKV010000389.1 GCA_028819775.1 Gammaproteobacteria bacterium
CGCCCCCCGCCGGGGGTGGCATTTTTGGGCGTTTATAATGGGGCGCCTAACGCCCCCTGGCCGGGGGCTTTGGCGCCCGCGTCGACGTGGGTCACGGGCTTGCCGATGAAGCGGTGCTCCGTTTCCTTTTTCAAGGGCGCATTCTCGGGAACCGGCAGCATTGCCGCTTGCGATGCGAGTTCGCCGTAGCCGAGACGGCGACCGCTCGCGGCGTGCACGACCTCGTGGTTGCCCGCGCTCACCGTGTCAACTGCAACGCCCCAGTGCTTGGCGGCGGCTTGGCGCAGCATGAGCCGGGCGGTGGCACCGGCGGCGCGCAGCCGATCATAGTTCTGCGTGATGCTCCTCGAGCCGTCGGTGTTCTGATCCCCGTACTTGACGTCGCCCTGGGCCTGGACGACCTCGACGCGGGACCAGTCGGCATCCAACTCGTCGGCGATCACCTGCGTCAGCGCGGTGCGGATGCCCTGGCCCATTTCCGACCGGTGGACCGTCGCGCGGACCGTGCCGTCGCCGTCGATGGCAAGCCACAGATTGGGAGCGAAGGTCGTGGGGGCAGCCGTCTGCCCTAGGGTGCGTTGGACCGGTAGGGATGCGCCCAGCACGAGCACGCCGGACACGCCCAGGAACCGGCGGCGGGAGAACTCGGGGGAGAGGGAGGAGAGGGGTGAGAAATTGGCGATCGTGTCCATCATTCAGCTCCTCCGGCGACGCGTTGGCCGGCCGCCTGGTGGATGGCGGCGCGGATGCGGACATACGTTCCGCAGCGGCAGATGTTGCCGGTCATGGCCGCATCGATGTCGGCGTCGGTTGGCTTCGGATTGCCGTCTAGCAACGCGGATGCCGACATGAGTTGCCCGGGCTGGCAGTAGCCGCACTGGGCGACGTTGTTGTCGATCCAGGTCTTGACGAGTGCCGGATGGCGATCTTCCAAGGTTTCGATCGTCCGGATTGCTTTGCCTGGCAGCGTGGACACTGGCAGTTGACAGGATCGAGTCGCCGCGCCGTCCACATGCACGGTGCAGGCCCCGCAGTAGCCGCCGCCGCAGCCGTACTTCGTGCCAGTCAGTCCGAGATGATCCCGCAACACCCAAAGGAGTGGCGTGTCGCCGGAAACGTCGATGTCGACGGCGTCTCCGTTAACGTTGAGTTTGTGTCCCATGCGTTCTACCGGTGATGAGCCTCGACAATGACTCTACTTCGCACCGGGGCCAGCGGCAACGATCCCTTGGCCGGTTCGCGACCATCAGCGCCCATGCGAGGGCCTCCAGATGCCCGAAACACGTCTCTGATGGACTCCCCAGCCACCCCGCCAACCCAAATGTGACACTTTTGTGACGGCTATGTTCTTGATTGGGATAGTCCGCGAGGGCTCGCCGGTTTGGGATCGCAGATCCGATGATCGGCCCGTAGGGGCGACGCTTGTCGTCGCCCGCATTGGGGTTGCCGGCACTTGATGCCGCTGCGGCGCGGACTCCTCGGCCCGTCCCCTACGGTTCCTCGAGAGCCTTCAACATGCGCTTCAAGGCGAAGTGGCGATAGCTCCCAAGGGCGAGTTCATGCACTTCGTCCCAGTCGATGGCGTCTTCCACGTCGAGGTCGATCCAACCCCGGTGTCCGATGTAGCGGGGGATGACGAAACGCGGATCGTCGGTGAGCGTGGCCTGAAGCTCTGGCCCGACCCAGAACTCCAGGCGCATCCGACCCCCATGTCGAAACACGGTGAGGAACGTCTTCTTGCCGGCCTTGAACGCCGGTGTCCCGAATTGCCTGCCCTCGGAGGTTTCGGGTAGGGAGGCGACGAAAGCGCGGAGATCGTCGAGCTTTTGCCGGGCATGGGGTGCCTGCAGCGGATCGAACTCCTCGGGATTCACCGCCTCCGTCGGTGGCTCGATGTCGATGGGCTCGCCCAATTGCTTCATCAAACCCGCAGGGGCGACGTTCACGTAGGCTTCCCGAACGCGCGCGGCGATGGCGTACCAGTCGTTGCCTTGGTCGAGATGCACGCCCAGCCAGCCTCTCGGTCCCACGTAGGGAGGTACGAAGTAGTAGTCGGGTTCGCCTTCGACATGCAGGTGCTGGGCACCCGGCGGTGCATGCACCCATAGGGCGATGCGTCCATCGCCGTGATGGTTGATCGCCAGCATGGCGAACACCTTGCCGCCCACGCGGTAGTCCGGCATGCCGTGGCCGGTGCGTTCCTCGGCCCCGGGAAGCCGGAGGCAGACTTCCCTCACCGCGTCCTTGATGTTCTTGCCCACGCCAATCGGTCGTCGAATCGTCGACAGCGGGGACGGTAGCCGATGACCGGGCCACTCGCAATCTCGCCTTCGTCCCGCTCCGGACAGGAGCTCAGGAAATCGTGATGCCGGGCGGGCCATCGGTTGTTACCCTCTCGGGGTGTGTGGTCGAGAGACAGCTATGGCCGAGCCGACGTTTGCCATTTACTCGGACTCGAAGCTTCCGGGCTGGGCCGAGGGTTTCGCGGGGTTGCTCCGCGAGGGGCCAGCAGCCCAGATCAACATCGCGGGTAGCCTAGACGACGCCTTCGACGGCGATTCCGACGTGCTGGTATTGGACTTGGATTTCCGTCGCGACGAGAAACTCTCCGCCGAGAGGATTGCATCCCTGGGTCAGCGCCGGATCATCGCGATGGCGCCAGGGGCCGACTGGCTCTGTGGTCAACTCGACGAGATCGAGTTTAACGGCAGCAATGTGACAGGCGACCTGCCGATGCTCGTCGTCGACAGTGGCCTGTTGGGGAAGCGGTGGGCGGACGAGCCGATGCGGCCGTTCAGCAAAGTCCAGGACGCGCCATTGGCAGAGTGGACGCTGCAGACTCCGAGGGTCTATTTCTGCGCTGGCAATGTCGCCGAGTACCGTCCGGGCGTCGACTACATCCTTGTTGCCGAGAAGCTTGAGACCTGTGCTGTCGTCGTCCGGCAAGCGAACTTCGTGTTCGCCGGTGTACAGGCGCATCCCGACGACTACTCTGAGGAATACCGCTCGCTGATTCGGCGGGTGGCGTTTGCGCTCGCTGACCGTCCGATCGAAACGCTCGTCCCGATTGTCGTCGACCGTCAGGTCCATCCGCCGGGCAGTATCCGCTTCGACTTGAGCCCTGCTTCGTCCGGCGAGAACCGGCACCGGGTTTTCTATTTCCGTTTTGATCGTCCCACCGCATTCACGGCGACGTTGGAACACACCGGGTCGGACGCCATGATGCTGCTGTTCGCGGGCGACAAGAAGGGCCTCTATTGGACCCGGCAGGACACCGAAGCCGGCAAGACCCTCACGGTCGCAGCCAACATCAGCGACGCCTCGATCCAGGCCCTCGGACATCGGTATTGGATGCTCAACGTAACGAACTTCGACGGCGACAACGGGGCGTCCGCGACGTTGACGGTTCGCTACGACGGCGCGGAATCGCAAGCGCCGATCCGCCCTCTGCCCGGCAACGCCGGGTTCGAACATCTGAACCGAGATGCGCAGAACCTTTTCGAGGCTGCACGCCTTGGTGATGCAACAGCGGTGGAACGGGTGGCACGCTTCGATTCGGCAGTGCGGCCCGCGCAGATGGAAAGGAACCTCGCAAGGCAGGTGACGGCCCGGGAACACGGCTTCGACAGTTGGGACATTCTCGACGGGCATCTCGCCTGGGAGTTGCCGGGTTCCCTGCCATCGGTGATGGCGTACGGTGCCGGCGACTTCTACGACCGGGGTGTCGCGCGGTATCGCGAATCGTTCTCCATCGCCGAGCTGGTGGAGTTGACCGGCGACTTCACGGAGGACGCCGTCGCCATGCTGACCTCGTCGTTTGCCCACGCAAGTGCGCGAGGCCATCGGTCCTTCACCGGCGAACACCTGTTGTCGGCGCTTTTGGACAACCCCGTGTCCATTCACGCGCTACATTCGGTCGGCTGCGACGTGGACCCATTGAGGCAGGAACTTCGCTCTTTTCTCCGGACGGTCCCCAGTGAAGCTCTCGATGGCGATGTCCAGGCATCAAGGGCGCTCTGTGGTGCGGTCTACCGCGCCAACTTCATCCCGACATTGGGCCGCGAAGGAACAAATCCCGCCAACCTTCTCGTGGGTCTTGCCGCCGAGGGAGGCGAGGCGGCGAAGGCGCTCGCAAGGCGGGGTGTGTCGCGCGGCGACCTCGTCAACTATGTCACCCATGGGATTGCTACCGAGTTGGCCGGGGATTCCGAACCGAACGCCTCGGTATTGGGCGCGGAACTTGAGCGAGCCGTGCACTTGGCTTTCCTATCCGCACGGTCGTCGCACCATGAACACCTCACCATCGAGCACCTTTTGCTGGCCGTGCTTGGCGTAGACTTGGTGACGGACACGCTGCAGTTTCTTGGCGTGGACGCGGGCGAATTGGGGCGCGATCTGACGAATTTCGTCGAGCAGGCGACACCGGTTGCGACTGTGGAGGGCCAGGCGCCGAGACCCACGCGCGCGTTCAACCGCATCATGCAGATGGTGGTCGCGAAGGCCCGCTCGAGCGAACGCTTCCAAGCTAGCACTCTCGACGCCCTGTGGGCGCTTTGCGGTGAGCGCGAAGTGCCCGTGGCGGACTTTCTCGAGCGCTACGGTGTAAGGCGCGCAGACGTGGCGGCGCGGATAGGCTAACGACAGGATGGCACCCTTGCCCCCGAACAGACCCATCGTCGAACGCTTGGTCGACGGTCCCATCGTCTCCCCCGCCTCCCATCCGAGCATCGGGGTCAACATCCAGGGGCCGTCGCTGGTGCGCGTCCCGGATTGGGTCGAGTCGCCACTCGGGCGCTACTACCTCTATTTCGCCGATCACAAGGGACGCTACATCCGGCTCGCGTACGCGGATCGGCTCACGGGTCCCTGGGCGATACACGTCCCGGGCGCGCTGCGTCTCGAGGACACGCCGTTTCCCCACGAGCCGCCCGAGATCCCGACGGAACAGTTGCGTATTGCCGAGAGCCTTCGCGAAGCGTCGGGCCCGCCGATCCTGCACAGTGCGTCTTACGAGATGTCGACGCCGCATATCGCATCGCCGGACGTGCACGTCGACGCGACCAATCGCCGTTTCGTCATGTACTACCACGGTCTGGAAGGGCCGGGACGACAGGTCTCGCGGGTCGCCGTATCCGGCGACGGGGTGGCATTCGAGTCGGGCACGGAGATCCTAGGCCGCACGTACATGCGGGTATTCCGCTACCGAGGCATGACGCATGCCCTGGCCATGCCGGGCCAGTTCTACCGCTCGACCGATCCGCTGGGTGGTTTCGAGGAAGGACCGCGGCTTTTCAATCCGGACATGCGCCACGCCGCGGTGATGCGTCGCGGCGACACGCTCGTCGTGTTCTGGACACAAGTGGGCGATGCGCCGGAGCGTATCCTGCTATCCACGGTCGACCTTCGAGGCGACTGGATGGCTTGGACGGAGTCGGACCCGGTGGAGGTACTGCGCCCCGAAAGAGCTTGGGAAGGCGCCGATGCGCCGCTAGAGCCTTCCGTACGCAGCGTTGCCTATGGG
>JAPPKV010000472.1 GCA_028819775.1 Gammaproteobacteria bacterium
CTTGCCGCAGCAGCATGCCCGCCTGGATGGTCTTGCCGAGTCCCACCTCGTCGGCGATCAGGAGTTTCGGCGGCCACCGCGAGTACAGGCGTTCGAAGGCCCGCACCTGATGCGGCCACGGCGTTACCGCAGACGTCGCTTCGCCGACTCGGTCGCCGTAGCTCTGTGCAGGAGCGTCAAGGATGAATGCCCAGACCTGACCGCGCCGATCGACCGCGGGCGGTGGCGCAACGGGGTCGCGTGCCGGAGTCCCGGGTTGCGCGATCGGATGGTCACGCGGATCCGACTCCTGTGCCTTCAGGCGGGCGGGCAAGTCGTCGTCAGGCATGAACCGCATCAGGTCGCGGCGCACCGCCTCGGGCACATCGAGGACTATCACCCGGGCAGAGCGTCCGGCCCAGAGCCGCGCGAAGTTCCGCTCCTCGTGGGCGACGCGTTCGGGCTCGGTGCCCCAACTGGTATAGACGTTGATGCTCTCCCAGTTATGCCGCCAGCCGGAGGGGGTCTCGTTCAAGCTTCCGTTCCAGGCGATTCGGTGCCCGGCGCTATCCTGAATGATGCCCGCCTTCACTGCTTTGGCGGGATCAATGCCAAGTTTCGCCAAGTAATCCAAGGCAGCCGGGGCGTCCGCTCGGCCACATGAGTCGACCAGCACCCAACTGCCGCCGCCGATGTGCATGACAACGCTCTCGCCGTACCCGGGGCCTATGAGGGTCAGCTCGAATTCGTCGTCCCGTGGGGGCTTGGCCCCGTGGGTCACAGATCGAAGGCCCGTCTTGTCTCGCGTGCCCACTCCCTGCCGTGCTGCAGGTCGCGTTCGGTGACGCGGGGAAGATCGCGAAACACGATCTGGGAAACTCGCTTCTTGGTGCCGGAAGGGGATCGCTCATAGCCGATCACCCAACGGAAGATCGCACCTACACGCAACGCGGCCGCATCGTCATCGGCGATCTCGGTCAACGGGATGATTGCCTCTTCCTCTTCGTGCGATGAGTTCGCCGTCAGGTCAACCAACGCCGCAACCAACTCATCGCCATGAATCTCGACCACGTGCCCCTCCCACTCCTGTAACGCGTGGAAGGAAACCTGCCCAGGCAAAGAGGACGGAATCGGTGCCACGGTCACCACAGGTACAGCGCTCCCGGCATCCCGCACAGGTTCTGAAGATGAATGCTGCGCTGCCTCGTTACCGATCACGTCGGCGGACGTTCCATCGGGTGATGTCGACTCAATGCGCGTGACTCGCTGCAGGTGGACAGCCGGCACCTGAAATAGATCGGTCTCTGAACTGCTGTTCCCGGCTCGAAAGTGGTAGCCGCTTCCAGGCTGGCTGGTTTGCACTATCCGTAACTCTCCCTTCGCAAAGACAATACATGGTCAACAATGGACTCGCTCCGCATGAGGGAAGACTCGAAGCCGTCTTCCAGGGCGCGCAACAGTCCCTGGCCGCTCTGAGGGTCATCCTTCGGGATCGCATATTGATCATTCACCTGGACGTACACCCCCGGGCGGCCGCCGCCGATCCGGTTGGACGGTCCTACTGTTATGTTGATTTGGCTGCCTGCCGGCCGGCCTCTCGGACTGAGCTGCGACATCTTGAGGGTTGTCATTCCGCCACTCTGTCCATCCAAGTCCAGTTCCTCGACATAGCGCCCCCACGGTTCAACTGGTGCCAGCGTCCTGCCGATGCGGTCCAACTCAGCCAGGCCGGCGACCGGAACATGGGAGTTGCGATTGATGCCCATCAGCCGAAGTGGGGTATGGTAGAGGTGTTCCTTGAACACGCGCAAGACAAGGTCCCGAACGCGGACGTGGGGCGCTTGGGTGGTCTCCGCTACGAACACATCGTTCGTTACCTGCAGCGAGAGCCAGTCGAAGGAGAACTCGGTCACCTGAGCATGGGCGACCTGCAACGTCGCCGAGTCGGCAGCGGTGCGCGGGAGCAATTCGTGCAGGACGAACCACGCAGGTGTGAAGATCGCCGGATTGAAGTTTCCGCGGAGCACGACAGCCACGCCATCGATCTCCGGTTGAATCCTCACTCTACGCCCCTTCGGCGGGCGCTGCTGCGCGTGCCGCGCCGGGACGCGGGCGAAGTGACGACCGGGGCGCGCCGTCGGTGAGCAGGATACGCAACGCCATCAACACGCGACGCGGATGCCTGCGGTGAATCGCCATTCCGGCCCAATAGGCTGCCTCCTCGTGCCGCATGGTCTCGATACCCTCGACAACGGCCCGCATGTTAGCGCGGTTTCGCATCGGTGCAAGGGCCCTGAACAGGAGCCCCAGCACGAGAGCGACCTCTTCGGGCACATGGTAGCCGCTGTTCTCATGGCCGGCACCCGGGCCGAGCCGCACCCCCGCTTGGGCCAGCAGGCGCAGCACGCGGTGTTCGATAAGATCCAGATCGGCGCCTCGGAGCCGCGCCACGCGACGCGCGAGGGTCGAACGGGGCGCCGCCGAGGACGGAATCTGCCAGACCGCGTATTCCGTGTCCGCCGGCCCGTGACGACGCACCCGCAACTCATATTGCGGGTCGACTCCACAGACTCGATCGATGGAATCGGCGCTGCGTTCGCCATTACGTCTGCGCCTGCGCGCTGGCAGATACGTAAGCTGCCCCGCTCGCGAACCGTGACAACCGGTCGGTCAGCTTCTCCGCGGCTTCCCCGTGCATCGACAGTCCACTCTCGAAATTCAACGCGAATGCGACCTCCAGGTCCTGCGAGTCGGCGGCGCGAAGCTGCGGTTCCAGAAACTCTCTGATCGGCTGCGCATCCTCAACCGGCCCGGCGAACTGCAACGAGAGAGAACCCCCATCGGCGGTCTCGTAGCCTCCCGTGAACGTGACCTCCTTGGCGGCGCCGGACACCGCGCCGATAGCCCCGAGGAGCCGGAAGGCGTCGCCCGCCTCAAACATTCGGATCGACAGCAGCCGTATCTTGTCCATGCGCCGAGCGCGAGCCTGCTCCCAGAGCTGCACCAACGCGTCCCGCAGCACTCCCTCGGCGGTAACCGTCGCGGGACCGGCACGCGGTGACACTCCTCCGTTATCCGGGCGCGTTTTGTCGGGATCAAGGAGGTGCGAGTCCTGGCCCCCGCGCTGCCTGGCTTCCCGTCCGTAGTCATCCGGCCCGGTACGCGGCTCGGGACGCGGCCCGATGCCCCGGTTGCGGGCATAAGCCATGGTGAGCACGACTGCCTGCTCGTCGATCATGATGCTCACCGACGGATCGCCCGGACCGCACAGCAGGTCACCGCGCCGGTAAGTGTAGTCACTCCGCTCGACACCGAGTCGGATGCCACGGATGAAGATGTCATCGCCGCTCAGGATCGGCAGCGCCGGGTTGCGGTTCGTCAAGCAGAATCAGGGTCGGCTCGCCGCCAAACAGCTCGCGCAGGGTTTCCGCGCCGGGGGCGACACCTTGTTCGTCGCTGTTGCGAAACCGTTCGTAGCCAGCCCTGCCGGCCAGCGCGAATGCGATCTCACCCCAGGGCGTCCGGGCCAGAACGCCGTCACCCATTGCGCGCCCGTTGGCGGGATCCGCGTTCTCGCCATCGAACGCGGCGACCCGCACCCGACCGTCGGGCAGCAGGGCCGGATCAACGAACTCACTGACCGCAGCCGCATCTGATCCGCCGGACACGGCGTGGACCAGGGCGATCAGGCCGTGGGTCTTGCCTCCGCCGTACGAGGTGTCGAGCCGGAAGATCGCCGCCGCCTCGCCACCGGCGCCGCTGAGTCGCCGGCATACGTTGGCCAGGAGATTCCTGAGCCCGCGCGTTGGCCACGTTCGGGCGAAGAACCGGGCCGGATCGCCATACTCCTCACTCGCGCGGCCGGCGACGACCTGCGCCAGGTCTGCGGCGAAGTCCGCGTCGACGCTTCCAGCGAGAATGTCAGCCCGTGGGCGGCAGGTGTCGAATATCGTTGGGATCGTCATGTCCGCAAGGATTCGGGCGCCTGAACTGGACTGAGCCAATCAGTGTCTGGCGACGGCGAAGGGCGTTCGGCGGCTTGGCCTTTTTGGCAACCCGGATCCCGCGCAATATGCCATGGACACACCGTCGGTGTCACACCGATGTGGGCCATCATTGTCGCGCGATGTGGCAGCCTGGCGCTGCTGTGCAAGAGGCAGCGCGCGAAAGTCAGCGCAGGCGTTGCAGGAACCACCAGTGGTGGCCCTCGGGGTCGCGCGCCTGGTAGCTGCGGTCCACCCAGTAGCCCTCGCCGTAGTCGTCGGTGGCCGGCTCCACCGTGACCGCCGCGCCGGACGCGCGCGCACGCTCGCAGTGGGCATCGACGTCGTCAACGTATACGGCCAGCGACTGCGTGTTGGCGCCGCCGATGGCCAGCGGCGACCGCGGCCAGGTCCGGTCCGGGTGCAGGCCCACCTGGCCCACCATGATGAGCCCGCCGTCCAGGACGAGCTGCGAGTGGACGATCTGCCCCGCGTCGTTCTCGACCCTCTCCCGCACCGCGAAGCCAAAGGCGCGGGCCAGCCAGTCGATCGCGGCCGCCGCGTCGTCGTAGAACACGGCCGGCGCAATCCTCGGCCAGCCGTCAGGCGGATTCTTCATCTCGTCTCCTTCGTCTACTCGATGTGAACCAGCCGATGATTGAAAACCCGCTGCAGCTTGACGATGGTTTTCAGCGTCGGATTCGACTTGGCCGGATCTTCGATCCTCTGATATGTCTGATAGGCGATACCGAGCTGTTTGGCCACGTCGGACTGCGACATCCCGCGTGCCTCGCGACTTCGCTTGAGCCAGATAGCAAATCCCACGCTCGTCTCCGGTTCGATCGGAAACACGTTGTCGCCGGCGATCTCGGAGCTTGCCGGCACCTTGAGCTTGCGGCTGTCGATCGACCCCAAATACGCACTCAGCGCCTCTCGTGCGTTCTCCTTCGCTTCCTCGAGGGTATCGCCGAACGTCAGGCACCCGGGAAGGTCGGGGAAGCTGACGTTGTACGCGTCGTCCGCGCGGTCGTATTCAATCACCGCCGGGTAATAAATCATCGGATCCGCGCCTCCTCGAGGATAGCGTTCAGCGCCCCTTGGGAACGTCTCGCAAGCCGTGCACCGGCACGGAAATGGTCGCGGCGTCCTTAACCATCATGCGGTGCGAACCACGTACCCGATCCAGCCGCCAACCATTGGCGCGCAAGAGCTTCAGCAGATCGCGGCCGCTCACACGGGAAATATTACAGCATGAAAGCTGTACATACAAGATAGCAGATGGCGGCCTGCTCAGTCCGCGGATTGCTCGTTCACCGAGCCGCCGGTCAATCGCCTGCCTGTTCCCGTGTTGTGGATGACCGGTGCGTCGGCGGCGGCGTTCCGCGGGCGGGCGTGCTCGCGTCCCGCTTCGGATCGCGCCGGGCCGCCGGCGATTTCGTAGCGTCGGGATAGCGCTGGCGGCGCCTCGGGCGCCGCGGGCGCCGCGGTTTGCGCTTTCGGGATCGGGAGGTGTAGCGTTGCGGTGCGATGCGTACCGCT
>JAPPKV010000136.1 GCA_028819775.1 Gammaproteobacteria bacterium
ACACCAGCGTCGCGCCGCTGCAGATCATCACCGGTGAAGTCTCGCGGGAGGCGGGCGTCATCGATGCCGAGGAAATCGTGCAGAAGTCCACGGTTTCGGCAGGTGCCCAGATCGACGTGACGTTCTCCGGTTTCGTGCTCGACGACGGCCCCGGCACGCAGACGGCCAACCTGAGGGGCCTCGGGTCGAACCGCACGTTGTTGCTCGTCAACGGCCGCCGGATGGGACCCGCCGGCGTCGAAGGTGCGCCCACCTCTCCCGACCTGGGGTTGATTCCCGGCTCGCTGGTCCAGCAATACGACCTCCTCCTCGACGGCGCGTCCTCGGTCTACGGCTCGGACGCGATCGCCGGCGTGGCGAACGTCATCCTGCGCAAGGACTTCGACGGACTGGAGGTCGAGACCTTCCCCAGTCGGCCCGCCCACGCCGGGGGTGATCAGGATGTCCTCGCGGTGACGTGGGGCAAGAACTTCGACCGCGGCTTCATCGGGTTCGGTGCCGAGTACAACAGCAGCGATCCCGTGACCTATGCGGATCGTCCCTGGACCGCGGGCTGTTCGCGCAATGTCGAGATCGACGAGGGCGGCCGCACCCGTACCGAGCCGCTCTACTACCCAACGGTATACGGCATGGACATGGAAGGCTGCGGAAGCATATTTCCCCTTTCCTCGCGTATCTCCGTGCCAGTCCGCGGATCGGTGTACTACACACCCGGTTTCAGCAACGGGGGCTGGCCCGACTTCTCGGAGTCGGAGACATGGGGATTTGCCGTCGACGGCGACGGCGACGGCGAGCCGGACATGAGCTATCGGGACTACAGCCTGAACGGTCGCCGGGACTATGCCGAGCTCTACCCGACGTTCGAGTCGCAGAACTACATGGTGTTCGGCGAGTACACCTTGGAAGGGGAGATGAACCTGACGCCGTTCTTCGAAATGGGCTATGTCGAGAACGAGATCGCCCTCATCGGCGACGAGGCGCAGATCTTTCAGGAGGTTCCTGCGCGCAATCCCTTCAACATCTGCAATCCCGAAGGCCAGGGCGTCGACTGCGGTCTGGCGGTGGATGCGTTGTACACCAATCCGAACTTCCTGCCCCAGTTCGCCAACCGGTGGGGCGGCTTGTGCGCAGCGTTCGGCATACCGCTGTCGTTCTGCACACCTGCCATCTTCGGTCTGCTGAACGGCCCGATAGGCCCGCAGCCCACGACCCCCATCGTTACCATCCGTGGCGACCGCTCGGACTACTATCGCGAGTTGGAGCAGTTCCGCTACGTGGCGGGTATCGGCGGGGACCTGCCCATGTTGGATTTCTGGCAGTTGTCGGATTGGTCCTTCGAGTTCGCGTACGTCCATTCCCTATCGGACGGGACCGTCCGCAGGCCGGGGATTCGGGAGGATCGCCTGCTGCTCGCGCTCGGGGCATACTCGACGGACGACGTCCCGTGCGAGAACAATACGGACGAGGAAATGGCCTTCGACACGGCGCCGGGTTGCGTGCCGGTCAACATGTTCGCCCGGTCGCTTTACGCCAATCTGGTCGGCGATTTCGCCACCCAGGCCGAACGCGACTACGTGTTCGACAACCGCGACTTCGCCACGGAATACCGGCAGACGGTGATCACGTACTACATGACGGGTTCGCTGTTCGAACTGCCCGCCGGCGCGGTGTCCGCCGGATTCGGCTTGGAACACCGCGAAGACGAGATCAAGTCGATTCCCGACCATGTCGCCCGCGACGGCTTGTTCTGGGGGTTCTTCAGCGATGGCGGCGCGGTTGGCTCGAAGACCATCCAGGAAGCCTTCGGCGAGGTCGAAATGCCGATCCTGGCGGGGCAGATCGCCGCGTCGGAGCTGACGCTGAACGTATCGGCGCGGTGGACCAAGGACGAGTACGGCGGCAGCGCGTGGACCGGCTCCGGCAAGATCGCCTATCGGCCCATCGACTCGCTGTTGATCCGCGCCACCGGCGGCACGTCGTTCCGGGCGCCGAACCTGCGCGAACTGTTCCTGCAGGCCCAGACCGGGTTCCTCTCGGTGTTCGATCCCTGTCTGCTCCCGGAGGCGGCCATCAACGACATCACAAACGAGTACGATCCGGATCTCGACGACCGCGAGCCGCACCTGCTCGACAACTGCCGGGCCAACGGCATCGATCCGCTGACCGCGCATAACAACGGCTTCAACGTCTATTCGGTCGAGGTGGCGGCTGGCGGCGCGCTGGACCTCAAGGAGGAAACGTCGGAGTCCATCACCGCCGGCTTCGCCTGGGAACAGCCGTTCACCAACGCGTTCGATCTGACCATCGGCGCCAGCTACTACCAGATCGAAATCGACAACACGGTCATCGAGCCGAGCGCCGGCTACATCGTCAACCACTGCTACTACTCGGAGACGGGAACCAGTCCGTTCTGCGGACGGATCACGCGCGGCGACCTGACGAGCGACGGCCGGGGTCCGTTCATCGAGTATCTCGATCGCGGTTTCATAAACCGCGACAACGAGACCGCGCGGGGGGTCGACTTCAACATCGCCTTCGATACGACGTTCACGGCGTTTGACCGGCCTTTCGAACTGGGCGTGGACATCAATGCGCACCGGGTGATCGAACGTACCACCCTGTTCACCGACGACGAGGGGGTTCCGGACTTCAACGAGTTCCAGCGCGAATGGTACTTCCCGGAGTACCGCGGGCAGGGCACGGTACGTCTGGACTACGACCGGTGGCGTCTCTCCTGGGGTATGCGCTATGTGTCGGCAGGACGGCAGGACCGGCGTTTCGTCGATCCCTTCAGCGACATCTACGACAGCGGCGGCACGGGCTTCACCGGCGACACGTGCCTGGGTCCCCCGGACGATCTGCTGTGTCGCGACCAGGGCGACGCGCCGAGCTACCTGATCCATTCGCTGTCGGGCTGGTACAACGGCGACACGTGGGCTGTGGGCTTCGGCGCCCGGAACCTGTTCGACGAGGCACCGCCGATGGTGGACGAGACCGAAGGACCGACAGCCGTCAAGAACGTGCCGATCGGCGCGGGCTACGACCTGGATGGCAGGACGCTGTTCTTGAGCGCCAGCATTCGGTTGTTCCAGGGCGGATGACCTGAGCGGTCGCCTCGTAGATATCGGATAGTCCTGGCGGGCGCTCGGGTAGGATCCGACGCCCGCCTTTTTGTTTGCAAACACGGAGCTTAAGTCGTGGAGAGATTGACCAGAGTTTCACTAGCTGCGGTTTTGGCTGCTTTCTGTATGGCAGGCTGGGCTAGCGAGTTGCCCGGCGCCGTCGAAGAGACCGAGTCGGCACCGTCGAACGCGCCCTATCCCTTGGACTACTTCGCCATGCGGGCGGTCGTCAGCAATGTAAGCGTTTCGCCGGACGGCAAACATCTCGCGCTGATGAAGATCCGCACCAAGGACGGCAACCCCATCGTCGAGGTCTACGACGCAGCCGACCTCGACAAGGTGCCGTTCCGGATGGACGCGAACCCCATGGAGATAGAGTTCTTCTCCTGGGTGAGCGACCGCGACATCCTGTTCCGGGCGCGCCAGCAGGTGCGCAAGCGCATAGAAGGCTTCAACCAGGGCGTCTACGAATACAAATGGGGCATGCTCGATGTCGAGCGGAGAAAGGTGCGCTCCTTCTCCGCCGAGAGGGCACAGATCGCCGGCGTACTCCCCAACAAGCCCAACAAGGTCCTGCTCGCCATCGCCGAAGGCGGGGGCGACGGGCCCGGGGCCAAGCTGAGTCAAGCCTTCAGGCCCCTTTCCTACTGGGAATTGGATCTGCGCAGGGGCACCAAGAAGCTCTTGATCCGCGGCAAGATCTCTCTGGGCCAGATCGAATTCGACAGCGACGGCAATCCCTGGCTTGGCCGCGGTTTCGACGAAGGCACGGACGAGTACGTCTGGTACCACCGCAAGCTCGGCGAGAAGGGCTGGCGGGACATCCTGCGCCACAGCGAGGACAGTTTCGAGACCTTCGGCGTGGCCGGCTTCGACGTCGACGACCGCGACAAGCTCTTCGTTGTCGCCAACCGCGGCAACGATACCTCGGGGTTGTGGACATACGATGTCGACACCGGCGAGTTCGAGGCGGTGTACCGGCGGTCCGATGTCGACATCGCGGGCGTGGTGGGCCACTCGAACGGTTGGGCGCACCCCGATCGTATCGTTGGGGTGGCATACAACAAGGGCAGATTCCAGTACGAGTTCTTCGACGAGTTGGAAGGCGCGACCCGCGAGCAACTCCGCGGGATTGTGCCGAACGCCTACAACGTGCGGATTTCGAGCCGCTCGCGTGACGGCAACACCATGGTGGTCGCCAACACCGGGCCCCGCGATCCCAGCACCTACTACCTGTTGAAGGACGGTCGATTCCGCATCGTTGGCAGCCAGCAGCCGCTGCTCGAGAGCGAAGGGCTGGCGGACGTGGAGTTCATTACCTACGAGGCTCGCGACGGCCAGGAAATTCCCGCGTGGCTCACGGTACCGAACGGCGAACCGCCGTTTCCGCTGGTGGTGATGCCTCACGGCGGACCCTTTGTGACTGAAACGGTCGCCTACGACAAGTGGGCGCAACTGCTCGCCAACAACGGCTATCTCGTACTTCAGCCGCAGTACCGTGGTTCCTTCAACTACGGACTGGACTTCCACTTGGCGGCATTTGCAGACGTTAGCCAGGGCGGACGGGCCATGCAGGACGACAAGGACGACGGCGCGCTGCATCTGATCGAGCAAGGTCTTGCCGAAAGGGACCGCGTGGCCATGTTCGGCTGGTCCTACGGCGGATATGCGGCGCTCGTGGCGGCGTCGCGGACGCCCCAGGTCTACCAGTGCGTTGTTGCGGGGGCCGCCGTGTCCGATCCGACGATGCAGGTCAACTACATCCGCTTTCGTATGCGGGGGTTGCCGTCGGAACATTGGATCGACTACTGGGACAAGGCCATCTCGCCGCTGGACGAGGTGGAGAAGGTCAACGTGCCGATGCTGATCGTCCACGGCGATGTCGATCAGCGGGTGCCGATCGACCATGCGAAGAAATACCTGAAGCTGTTGGACGAGCACGGCAAGTCCTACGAATACCTGGAACTGCCCGGTGCGGATCACTTCTACAGCACGCTGTTCTACGACCACCAGGAGACGTTCTTCGGGAAGATGATCGACTATCTCGCGAACGACTGCGGACCTGGGGGTTTGAAGGGCTGACTCCAAGGCGCGCCTGGCTTCGGCCGGGCGCTGCTTGGCGCACGCAACGGGAGATTCGGCGCGGGCCGGGACAAGCCCGGCCCCTACGGTTTGATCGTGGCCCGCACGGTTTCTTGTCGGACTGCAGCGGAGCCTCACTGGTCCCCTTGAGCTGCTTAGGTCGCAACATGATCCACTCGTGCAGAAGTGTGCGAACTGGTTGTTTTTGTTGACTTTATTGGCGTTTCCATGCTGCAATCGGGTCGCTCGAACGG
>JAPPKV010000377.1 GCA_028819775.1 Gammaproteobacteria bacterium
CGGTGACCGACGAGATGCTCGCCGACCCGCCGCCCGGCGACTGGCTGAGCTGGCGGCGTACCCGCAACGGCCACGGCTACAGCCCCCTCGACCAGATCACGCGCGACAACGTCGGCGACCTCCAGCTCGCGTGGTCCATCTCGGTCCGGCCCGGCAACCACCAGACGACGCCGCTCGTGCACGACGGCGTCATGTTCCTCGCGAGTCCCGGGAACGTCGTCCGGGCCATCGACGCGGTGACCGGCGACGTCATCTGGGTGTACCGCGCCCGGCTGCCCGACGACGCGCGCCCCGGCGCCACCCGCACCCTCGCCCTCTACGGCGACAAGCTCTACCTCGCCCGGGCCGACGCGTCCCTCGTCGCCCTCGACGCGAGCACCGGCAACGAGGTGTGGCGCTCGGTCAAGGACGACTACACCCAGGGCTTCCGCCAGAACGCCGGCCCCGTCATCGCCAACGGCGTCGTCATCACCGGCACCAACGGCTGCGAGCGCTACACCGAGCAGACCTGCTTCATCACCGGCCACGACCCCGACACCGGCGACGAGCTGTGGCGCACGTCGACCATCGCCCTCCCCGGCGACCCCAACAACGCGTCGTGGGGCGACACCCCGCCGTACCTGCGCGCGGGCGGCGACTCGTGGATACCCGGGAGCTACGACCCCGACCTCGGCCTCTTCTTCATCGGCACCGCCCAGGCCAAGCCGTGGGTGGCGTCGAGCCGCGGCATGACGACGCGGCAGGACGCGCTCTACACCAACTCGACCCTCGCGCTGAACCCGCAGACCGGGCAGGTGCAGTGGTACTTCCAGCACGCGCCGGGCGAGACCCTCGACCTCGACATCGTCTACGAGCGGGTGCTCGTCGACGCCGACGGCGAGCGGTGGCTCTTCACCATCGGCAAGGACGGCATCCTCTGGAAGCTCGACCGGCGCACCGGCGCCTTCGTCGACCTGCGCGAGACCGTCCACCAGGACATCTTCGCGTCGATCGACCGCGACACCGGCGAGCTGACCTACCGCGACGACCTGCAGGACATCGCCATCGGCGAGCGGGTCTTCGCGTGCCCGAGCCTCCTCGGCGGCCACAACTGGCAGGCGTCGGCCTACCACCCCGGCGCCGGCGCCCTCGTCATCCCCCTCCACCAGGCGTGCATGCACCTGACCGGCCGCGAGGTCGAGTTCATCGAGGGCGGCGGCGGCACCGCGGGCCGCTACGAGCTGCTCGAGATGCCCGGCAGCGACGGCAACACCGGGAAGCTGGCCGCCTACGACGTCCGCACCATGGACGAGCTCTGGAGCCACGAGCAGCGCGCGCCGTTCCTGACGTCGGCCCTCACCACCGCCGGAGGCCTCGTCTTCGCCGGCGACGGAGCGCGCTACTACCGGGCGTTCGACGTCGAGACCGGGGAGGTGCTCTGGGAGACCCGGCTCGCCTCGTCGGCGCACGGCTATCCGGTCACCTACGAGGCGGGCGGCCGCCAGTTCATCGCCGTCCCCGCCGCGCTGGGCGGCGTGTTCCGCAGCCTGACCGCGAAGCTCAGCCCGGAGATCTACCAGCCGGAGGGTGGAAACGCGCTCTTCGTCTTTGCACTGCCAGAGTGATACCGCTGTCGGCATGGGCTGCCTCGGTTCTTCTCGCGGCCCTTGACCCGGCCAAGCGTGCAACAGGCGGAGGTCCTTGGCATTGTTCGGGAGAGCGTCGCGGTCGTCCCGTTGCCGCCCGACGCGTGGCTGCTCCGCAGCCCGACGGACTCCCTGCACCGCCGGCCAATTCCGCTCGCGCGCCACTTAGCCACCCAGGTACCACTGTGCGCTACTTCGGTTCCAAGGCCTCCTCAGCGCCACGAATCCTGGACATCGTACGCCGCGAACAGCCTGTGGGCTCTGTTTGCGATCCCTTCGGCGGCATTGGTACGGTCGGTTCCCTCTTCAAACAACATGGCTATTCCGTAACCACCGGTGACCACCTCCTACATGCCCACTACTTCCAAATCGCCCGCGTTCAGCGCATGCGATCTCCTCGCTTCGGTCGCCTCCGACGCGCCTTAGGTCTACCTACAAGCAGTTCGGTCGTAGACGAACTCAATCGACAAAGTTCGCCGGCAACTTGCTGGTTCGTTCGCCGCTACGCAACCGAACGCCGTTTCTTTACCGTCCAAAACGCTCGACGCATTGCCGGATGCCGTACAACGATCCATCGCTGGCGCCGAGACGGGCTCCTCACGCAACAAGAAAACGCCGTCCTTCTCGCTTCACTCGTGAATTGTATGGACCGTGTTGCCAACACCGCTGGTACATACTACGCGTATTTGAAGACATGGTATCGAAAATCTCAATATCCCTTTCGGTTTGCCCTAATTCCGCCAACCACAGGATCGCGCCACTGCCGGTCCTTTCTCTCTGACGCTGCAACATTGATTTCCGGAAGGCACTTCGACGTCCTCTACCTAGACCCGCCATACAACCGACGCCGATACTCCCGCTACTATCATCTGCCCGAAACTGTATGCCGGGGTGGGCGCCCACCAGTGCACGGACTGGCCGGTATCCCTCGAACGCCTAGTGTTACATCCGATTACAACAGTGTTCAAAGCGCACTGCCTGCGCTACGCCACCTCCTTCAGTCGTCCTCTTTTAGCTTCCTCATGCTTCACTACGCGGACGACGGACTAATACCTCGCAGAGAGATCCGACATCTACTGTCGGGCTTTGGTCGACTCACCGAAACTGTCATTACCGCCCCGGGCTACACTCCGACTCCCCGCAAACGCAGAGTCAAGCAGCGTTTGTATTGCGTGAACTATGCCTGATCCTCTACCAACGTGGGGCACCGCCTCGGTAGCCGCTGTGCGGCGATTTGCGAGAGTCCGGCTTCTCGCTCTCGACGTGGACGGCACACTGCTCGAGGGCGGTGGTCACTCGGTCTTCGGGCACATCAGAACCCTTGCCAACAGTACCCTATTGCGACCAATTCATTTTGTGATCGCAACCGGTCGGACCCTTTACGGTGTCGCACCGATCTTGCGACAGTGGCCCGTCACGATGAACAACCCTGCGATACTGTACAACGGGAGCGTCGTTACAACGCCGCGAGACAATCAGGTTATCTATAGTCGCACCATATCGAAGCCCGCCGTGAGCGCCATCCTTGACGTATGCCGAATCCACCACCGGCCTGTTCTAGCCTACATCTGCCGGCCCCAGCGAATTCTCGGATCCGACAGCCTGGAGGAGGTCTACGGCTGGACGCACAGTTGGCGCCCCGAGACGGAGTTTAACGGCCTCAGTGTGAATTGGCAGTCAAATTGGCGGTATGTGGCGTCCACCGCGCCGACCGCTGTCTTGGTGAAGACCCCCGAACAACGGGACGGGGCCCTCGCAAGAGACCTTCGGTCGCTGGAGGGCATAGAAGTTACTACTAGTGGCGGGGCCTTCGCGGAGATTCGACCCCATGGCAGCAACAAGGCCGCGGCTCTCGATTTCGTGGTGTCCAAGCTAGGACTGGACCGAGGCTGCGTTTTGGCGATGGGAGACAATGATAACGACGCTGACATGCTTCGCTGGGCGGGAATCGGCGTGGCGGTTGCAAGCGCGTCGAAACACGCGTCGGCGAACGCTAACTATGTTTGCCGGCACGGCGTCGCAGGTGGAGTAGTGGAGATTCTTCGCCTGATCCGGAGCGCGCGACGGTACTACAGAGATGAGTTGGGACACACGACGCCGGAGGTGCAGTAGTGACAGAAGGGAAGCGCAGGGACGACGACTGGCGGACTGCCCTAGATGAGTTTTCGGCAGATTTGAAAGGGCGGCTCGCAACGCGGCGGGAGTACGAAGACTCGCTCAGCGCTCTCCTGAGGCAGCCGGAGTGTCCCGTTGCCAAATTGGACATTCGTGGTTTGCAGGCAACAAAGCCAGCAATTGCGTTGACGGTGGGTGTGGGAGCAGGCGGTGGCGCCGCGACGACGGAAAGGTGGGCTCTTGAGCTCGGCGGTACCAGCTGGGTCGTAGAAGCATGGCCTTCAGAGGGCACCACCAGCGAGCAGACTATCGACCGAGACGAGATTCGCACGATTCTGGATTGCTTTTGGAAGTCGGCGGAACGTGATAAGAAGTCACGGCTCGTGTCGTTGCAATATCCGAAAACCCGTATGCTTATCGACAACTATTTGCGGTGGGTAAGCAACAAGCGGCGATCTGTCGCTTGTTTTTATGCTGATCTAGATCACTTCAAGGAAGTGAACGACAAGCTCGGCCATGACGTGGGCGACGCCGTTATCCTCACTTGGTCCAGAATGGTGGAGCGATTGGTTGGACTTCAATGTGTGGTATTGCATCGGAGCGGTGACGAGTTTGTGTTGCTCTGCCCAAACGCCACAACCACTTCGGCGGTAGCCGTCGCCATAGAGTTAATGAGTGCGACGGCCAAGACGGACTTCGGGGTTGGGAATATCAGAGTAGGTTGCTCGATCGGAATCGCCGTCTGCCGGCCGAAGGCGGTTCCAGTCTTTGAAGAACTCGTTGGGGCTGCTGAGCGAGCTGTGGTACCTAAGGACGGAGAAAAGAGGCGTGGACGAGTCTCTCTGAAGCCGGCCGACGGCGCGGGGCCAGCGGGTGGAAGCGGATCGCGGGTTGGCTTGGGAGATGGCGTGCAGGGGGCGACGTGTGTATTGCGATCGGAGTTGGCGGCCGTTGACGTATTCCAGAGTCCGTGGCTGAACAACGTGGCGCGGGTTGTTGACGCTGCCGCGCAAGGGGAGCGAGGACTGTCGGCCATTCAGAGCGCGGTGGGGGAGGTTCTGCCTTGGCTCCCAGAGGTGCGGGCGGATTCGTTCACGGCCGCCCACGCGATCCTGGACGACCGGTACGCAAGTACAGCAGCGCCGATTTCGAGAATAGACATTGGCCTAGCCGTGGCTCGAGGCATTTTTGTGTGCACGCTTCGAAGACCGGCGGCCGATGAGCCATTTGAAGCGCAGCTGCAGCACACAGGCGACGGGCGTAGGGTGCAGCTGGAGGTGCGGCGGGGGGATGAGGCGACTGTGGTTTGGCGGTGGCCGACGCGTGGCAGGACGGGCGGGCCGTGGGAGTCGGTGGACTTGGGCGAATTTGCGGGACTGGGGTTGGCGGAGATGACGTCGATAGGAAGCGGCAGACGGGCGTGTTTGGTTAAGATAGGTCACGAAGAACTCGAGGTGCTTGGTAGCAGTCTGTTTGCGGAAGTTATCACGGTAGATGACAGGCCTACGCGGGGAGGGCAGTTACCGGACTTTTGGGAGGCGACAGTGGCGAGGGTGATTGCGCTACTGGGTGGAACACGAACACTGCAGTTTTTGTACATCTTAGGTAACGCGCGCTACGGGGGGGAGACCATTGGAAGGCTCAAGGCCGCAGCGGCCTGGAAGGCGGACGTGGAGCTAATGAGCTATAAGACGGGTCGGCCACCTAGCGAAGT
>JAPPKV010000273.1 GCA_028819775.1 Gammaproteobacteria bacterium
ATCGCCGCATGACGACGTTAGCGCCCACTCACCAACGATTTGTCGTACACCCCATCAATCCACCCATGTACCAGGATCGCTTCGGTCAAGAAATCACGTCGCAATCGGCGCGGGCTGTCGAGCTCTACGACGACGCGGTTGACCGGATGTTTGCCCTGCAACCGGGTAGTGACATCCTGATCGACGAAGCCCTGGGCCTCGACCCGACGTTCGCCTTGGGGCAGTGCGCCAAGGCCCGGGCATTGGCGGGCAATGGCGACAACGCCCAAGCCCGGGACCACGCGGCACGCGGTCGGGATCTCGCGGCGCATCTGCCGGAACGCGAGCGCCGTCACGCCGAAATCGTCTCGCTCGTGTTCCACGGCGAATCGATGACGGCTCTCGAGGCGGTGCGCGAACACGCCGCGGCGTATCCGCGCGACCCCGTACCGCTATCCTTCGCGCTGGGTGTGTACGGGCTGTTCGGTTTCGGGGGCTTCAAGGACTTCCGCGAGCGTCAGGTCGAACTCCTCGAAACCGTTGCGCATGCCTACGGCCAGGACGACTGGTGGTTCCTCGCGTCGTACGGCTGGGCGCTAGTGGAGGCGGGGCGCAGCGGCGAGGGCATCCCGATGCTCGACCGGGCGTTGACGTTGCGACCCGACAACGCCAACGCCGCCCATGGCCGAGTCCACGGCTACTACGAACAGGGTGCTGCGCAAGAGGGCGAAGCGTTCATTGAGGCGTGGCTGCCCGGATACGATCGCGGCGCCATATTGCATGCCCACCTGGCTTGGCATCAGGCGCTGTTCGCGTTGCAGCGCGGCGAGATGGAACGTGCGCAAGCGATCTACGAGGACAGCATCCGGCCCGCCGTGTCGCAGACCCTGCCCATGTTCACGATGGTCGATTGCGCGTCGTTTCTGCTCCGGGCCTCGATGGCTGGCTGCAACTTCGACCCCGAACAGTGGGAGGAGGTCCTTCGCCTGGTCGAAGACCGGTTCTCGAAACCGGGCATCCCTTTCGTCAACACGCACCTCGCCATGGTCTATGGGGGTGTCGAGGATGGCGAAGCGATGAAAAACCTCGAACAAGGTGTCGCGAACCTCCTCGACGAAGGCAAGCAGCCGTCGGGGTCGGTGGTCGCGGACATTTGTTCGGGAATCGCGGCGTATGGCAAGGGCCGATACCGAGATGCCGCGGAGGTCTTTCGTCGAGCGGCGCCGGAACTCGCACGGCTCGGTGGCAGCAACGCGCAGCGCGACGTGTATATCGACTTGGCGGTCTCGGCCAGCGTACGCGCAGGAGAATTCGAAGCGGCGCGGGAAGTCGCGAAGCGGCGGTGGACCCGGCGGGCGGGACACCTCAACGAGGCGTGGCTCGACCGACTGTGCGGCGGCGAGACCCGCGTCAGGTCAGCGCAAACGTCGTAGCCGTGAACGAGTGCGGCGGCAGAACCGCCTCGGCCGAACTCTGGACGACCCAGCCGTCGAAGGGTGCCGAGGCGACACGGTCGGGCGCGTCGAAACCGTTCTCCGCCTGCAATTCGGCATGGAGCATCTCGGCGTCGACCACCTTCGCGATCGATCGGTCAAGGTCGACGACGAGCCGCATGTCCTCGTCGAGGCTTCGGTTCACCGCGAAGACGTGCAAGCGGTCGCCGTCCAGCATGGCGGCATGGTCGAGATACGCCACCTCCCCGTAGCGCCCGCTCGTGTACCGCGGGCCGACCACCGCACCGCGTAGCGATACGCCGGTCTTGCGGGAGGAGATCATCCGGAAGGCATGGAAGATCGTCTGTTTGAACAGTTCGTCGCCCCGGGTCATCACCGGACCGATGACGTTCACCAACTGCGCGAGGTTGGCGATCTTCACGCAGTCGGCGTGGCGGATGAAGCTCATCAGGAACATGGCGACGACCAGCGCGTCCTCCAGGTTGTAGCGCTCCTCCAGTAGTGCGGGCGCGAAGGCACCGCCGCCGTCGCCGCCCCTTGCGCGATACCAGACGTTCCACTCGTCGAAACAGAGCCAAGCGCGTTTCTCGGCGCGTCGTTGTTCGGCAACCAGACGCGTACAGGCATCGACGGCTTCGATCTGCCGGTCGATGCTGTTCGAGATCGCGAGATAGTCCGCACTGTCGCCCGTGCGGTTGCCGACGTAGCGGTGCAGACTCACGTAGTCGGCGAGATCGCCAAGGTGTTCGAGCACCTGGCGATCCCACTCCAGGAACGTCGGCATCTGGCTCCCGGAGGAACCGCAGGCAACGGTGGCGATGGACGGGTCGCAGTTCTTCATCATCTTCGCTGCTTGTTGGGCGCGGATTCCGTATTGGTCGGCGGGCACGTGACCGAGTTGCCACGGGCCGTCCATCTCGTTGCCGAGGCACCAGATCGGCACGTCGAAGGAATCGGCGCTACCGTTGGCCGCGCGTTCGTCCGCGAATCGGGTGCCCCTCGGGGCGTTGCAGTATTCGACCCAATCCCGCGCCTCTTCCGGGGAGCCCGTGCCGAGATTCACCGCGAGCATAGGTTGCCAATCGAGCTTGCGGCAGAGCCTTACGAACTCGTCCGTGCCGAAGGTGTTGGGCTCGATCGACTGCCAAGCCAGTTCGCGGACCGTCGGCCTTGATTCCTTGGAGCCGACGCCGTCGCGCCAGTGATACCCCGAGGCGAAATTGCCACCGGGGTATCGGACGACGGTCATCTGGAGTGCGCTTAAGGCATCGATCACGTCCGCGCGCATGCCGTCGGTATCCGCGTGGGAGGAATCCGGATCGTAGACGCCGGTGTAGATCGAACGCCCGAGGTGCTCCAAGAATCCGCCGAAGATCAAGGGACTCACTTCGCCAATGGGGAATTGCGTATGCAAGACGAGCGTGGTTACCATGGATGTTCCCCGACGGTACGTGCAAAAGCCGGCAGTCTCGCACAATGACGCCGCGATTCGACACTGCGTCCGATTCGGCGCAATGCCCGCGTCAACGGGGAGGTTGATTGAGCAAGAGTCCGCCGGGGTTTTCGCGCTACCATCGCAAGCGCCATGCCTTTCGGAGGTCCAATGAAACGCATCCGTTCAATCTCGATTTGTCTCGGCATCGTGCTATTCGCAGCGCCCGCCACGGCGGAGGTGGCGATCACGCCCGACGTCGTCTACGGCCATAAGGACGGAATGGCACTCGTCTACGACGTGTTCCAGCCTGCTGAAGCCAATGGCGCGAGTGTGCTGTTCATGATCAGTGGTGGCTGGTTCTCCGGCTGGGCGCCTCCCGAGCGTCGCCAGCGGCAGTTCGGCTACCTGCTCGATGCCGGGTTCACGGTGTTCGCCATTCATCACGGCAGTGCGCCACGGTTCAAGGTGCCGGTCGCCGTGGCCGACGTTCGCCGTGCGGTCCGGCACGTTCGGATGAACGCCGAGCGGTTCGGCATAGACCCGGACCGGTTGGGTGTCATGGGCGGCAGTGCCGGTGGTCACTTGGCTCTGATGCTGGGTCTCGCAAGCGATTCGGGCGATGCCAGCGCCCAAGATCCCGTGCTGCGCGTCTCGAATCGGGTGCAGGCGGTCGTGGCGTATTTTCCGCCGGTGGATCTCAGCAAGAGCGCCGGACCGAATGATCGCTTCCCGGCGCTCGACTTCGATCCGGCCTTGGCGCCGGACGTGTCCCCGATCAACTTCGTGAGCGATGACGACCCGCCGGTGTTGATGATCCACGGCGACGAGGATCGCCTGGTGCCGCTCCGCAACAGCGAACGCATGGGCGAAGCCCTCGACGGGGTTGGGGTCACGAACAACGTGGTTGTCCTTGCAGGTGCCAGGCACGGCTTCCGCGACGCCCACCGCGATCGCGCAAGAGATGAAACCGTGGCGTTCTTGACGGCCCAACTCGTGGCTGGTCGCGAGTAGGCGAAGGCTTGACCCCGTGTCGGCGGCGGCGGAGACTGACTCCCGTCGCCGCCGCGGGAACCGTTCGCAATGTCGCTTCGGCCGTTAACCGTCGCTGTCATCCTTGGCATCCTGCCGATCGAGTTCGCCGGGGCCGGCGAGACGCAGATCGCTTTCGAGGAGCGAGGCCTTGAGAAGCTCGGCATCCGTCCCGCCCGGGGCAGAACGCGGAACCTGACCTTCGATCACACGGCCCGCCGGGACGTATCGGGAACCCCGGACCTGATGGCCGTGGAGACCATCACCGTCGTAGGGGGCATCATCTTCGTCGAGCAGGCAAGGCCGCAGCTTCCCCAATATGCCTGTCCCGACGTTGCCATCGACGTCGACGAAGAGAGCGGCCGGCGGCTGGGCGTGGGTTTCCCCGGCGAACGCGTGGCCGGCACACTCTACGACTGGGAACTCGAACCCTTGGTTGGTTTCGTCCGGAGCGGGTCGGACGCCCTGTTCACGTACATGGGCGTCCACGGCGAATACCACCGGTCGTTCGCGGGCAACCTGGCCGGGTTCAACCTCTTCCTGCTCGACACGTTTCGCTCGGTGCGCAACCCGGAGCAGGCGCATCGGGTGGTCAAGACGCCCGTGCCCGGGTACACGGTGGGCGCGGACACGGACCGCATCGACAAGCAAGCAGCGCGCAAGCTCAAACGCTGGATGCGGCGAAATCACCTGATGTTCACGGACCTCGACGTCGACTTCGTATTCCGCCCGGAAGTGGGCAACCTGGTCGTTGATGGCGAGCCTTATTGGATCGCCGTCGATAGCGAAGGGCCCGGGCCCGGTCGAATAACCAGAAGATTCGAAGACGCCGCCACGACGCTCGCAGCCAATCCGGTGGTGTTCGGCAGCGGCTTCCGACTCGCCAAGTACGCGGCCCTCTTCAGGTATCTGAAGGCGGAGTGCCCCGAGCGGTGGCGAGCACTCCGGCGGAACGTCGCGCAGCAGAGACGAGCGCTAGACCTCTACACGATCCCCTTGCGGCAGATGCCTTACGCGGTGCGCTGAGTTGCGGGCCCGGCCCGCGTCCAGCGTGACGGCATCTTTGGGCGCGACGTGCTTTGCGGGCCTCGGCCCGCTGGTTCAGAGAGCGCTGGAGCGTCAGGGCGCCAAGAACCTCGCCGTGTTCAGGGTCCGCAATTTCGACTACCTGTCATTTCGGCTGGAACGCTCGAAGATCCGGTCTTTTCGGTCGGTGCACTTGCTCGAGGATGTGTTCCTGGAGATTTCGCAGGTACCTCGCATCGCGAAATCGTCCGACAGTGCAAAGCTGTCCCGAAGGCTTGATCGCGCGGCTTTGCTCGAAGCGATCGCGTTGAAGAACGAGCTCTTTCCCGACAAGAAGCACAGACGCCGTGGACCGCCGACGTTTTGCTGCTTCGTCCGTCAACACAAGGATCACCGCGTCCACCGAAAACAAGTGTCCCAGGCTGTCGTCTCATCGATTGCCCGATGTTTTCCGCGTTGGCGTCTCAATGACCCGGCCGATCTGGAG
>JAPPKV010000245.1 GCA_028819775.1 Gammaproteobacteria bacterium
GGGCCAACCGCTAGGCAACCCGGCTCGAGAGGGGCCATGTTTCGAGGGATATCGAAGGCAAGCCTGGACGACCGCGGACGCTTCGCCGTTCCGGCGCGGTTTCGCGACTCGTTGAGGTCGAGTTCCGCCGGCAAGCTCGTGATCACGATAGACCGCCAGGAGAAATGCCTGCTGCTGTACCCCGACAGCGAGTGGGAAGCCGTGGAGAAACGGCTCGAGCAACTGTCCAACCTGCGCCCGGCGGTGCGTCAACTGCAACGCATGCTCGTGGGCTTCGCCACCGATGTGGAACTGGACAACAACGGCCGGGTGTTGATCCCCCCGATCTTGCGCGACTACGCGGAAATCGACCGATCAGTGATGGTTATGGGCCAGCCGAACAAGCTCGAACTGTGGAGCGAGGATGTCCTCAACGCCGAAATGCCCCAATGGCGGAGTCAGGGCAACGAGGCCTTCGAGAGTCTCAAAGAGCTGGGAGACGTTCAGCTAGCCGATATTCGACTGTAACGACCGTTCGATCGGGCGACCGACGGGAGCCGATCTGTCCGATCACGTGGAGGACGCGAACGCGGAAAGGAGGCTTGTAGAGGATGGAGATCCCCTTCCGGGATCCTGGCCCATGGATCGACACGGCGAAACGGCGCATGCGCCGGTGATGGTTGAGGAAATGGTGGAGGCGCTTGCCGTGGACCGCGACGGATCCTACGTGGACGCGACCTTCGGGCGCGGCGGTCACGCACGCCGGCTGCTAGCGGAACTATCGCCGCGAGGGCGGCTTCTGGCCATCGACCGTGATGCGGATGCCTATGACAGCGCCCGCCGTCTGGCCAGGTCGGATGTCCGGGTCCAAGCAAGGCATGGCAGATTCGGTTCGCTCGAGGACTATCTCGCCGGGGACGACCATGGCGGATTGGGCGCGCAGTCCGGCGTGATGTTCGACGTCGGCATGTCGTCTCCCCAGTTGGACGAACCCGGGCGGGGATTCGGCTTTTCGGCACCCGGGCCTCTCGACATGCGCATGGACCGGCGCGACCGGTTGACCGCCCAGGCTTGGCTGAACAACGCGCAGAGCGAGGATCTCGCCACGGTGATCCGTCGCTACGGTGAGGAACGTCATGCTCGCCGGGTCGCCCGGGCGATCATCGCGGCTCGACCGCTCCAGACCACGACTGACCTTGCCGAAGTCGTGACGCGAGCCGTTCCCGGTAGGCGGTCGGCCACGTCGGCCTGTGCCCGCGTGTTCCAGGCAGTCCGCATCCACATCAACGACGAACTGGGCGAACTCGACCGCGGGCTCGACGCTGGCTTCGACGCCTTGAAGGTGGGCGGTCGCCTGGCGGTACTTACCTTCCACGGTCTTGAGCACCGACTCGTGCGGCGCAGGCTCCGGCAGTGGGTCGAGGGACCCAAGCTACCCCGACGTTTGCCGGTTCGCCACGATCCGAAACCCTTGGCGCGCCGGCTCGATGTGGTCGGCAAGGGCCTGCGTCCCTCCGCGACGGAGGTGGGCAGGAATCCCCGGGCCCGTAGTGCGCTTCTGCAAGCCGTCGAAAAGCTCGGACCCGCCGAGGGCAGCACGACGGTGGCACGGGCTGTCTCATGAAACGACCGACGCGGAGCGGATTCTGGATGGTGCTCGGCATCGCCGCATGGGCAGGCATCGCCGTTGCGGGCATCGAGACGGCGCGCCAGTCCGGGGAAATGCGCGACCTGTTCCAACGCTTGTCCACGAACCAGGAGGTCCAGGACGGGCTACTGGCCGAGTACCGCCTGCTGCTGCTCGAGCAGGCGACGTTGGCCAGCTACCTCAACCTCGAGAGCGTCGCAACCGACGACCTCGACATGCGGTTCCCGGAACGGATTCGGCGGGTGGAACGATGAGTACGCGCCGATCCAATCGCGGCGGATCCACCAGGGGAACGAGCTTCACGCGGCGCGCCGCACGGCGGTTGGCGCTCGAGGGACCACGTCGCGTCGCGGGACCGAGTGGCGCGTTGCACAAGGGCCGTACATCCCAAACACGCCATCCTCCCGAGGGTCGCCACGGTGCCGTCGTACTGCTGTTCCTGGCCGGATTCGTTTGCCTCTCGGGTCGAACAGGCTATCTCGCTGTCACCGAACGAGATTTCCTGAAGGAGCAGGGCGAGGCCCGCTCGGTCCGCGAGGTCACGATTCCTTCTCACCGCGGCATGATCTTCGACCGCAACGGCGAGCCCTTGGCGGTGAGCGCACCCATGGGCTACGCGTGGGTGGACCCTCAGCAGACCAGGTTGTCGCCGGCGGACTTGCAGCGGCTCGCGAACGTCCTGGGCCTGACGCCCGAAGTCGTCGAACAGCGTTACCGTTCGGGGTCCAAGCGTTTCGCCTACCTGGCTCGCCGGTTGGCGCCGAACGTCGTCCGTCGTGTGACCGAGGCGCAGATCGAAGGCGTCCGGATCGGACGCGAATACCACCGTTTCTACCCAGCCGGGGAGACCACGGCGCACCTCGTCGGTCGAACGAATATCGACGATGTCGGCCAGGAGGGGGTGGAGTTGGCCTTCGACAGCTACCTGGCCGGCGCGCCAGGCGCCAAGCGCGTGCTGCGAGATCGTAGCGGCGGCACCATAAAGGACCTGGACTACGTCAGGGATCTGGACTATCTGCGCGCGCCGAAGTTCGGCCGCGATGTGGAACTCGCTCTCGATCTGCGTCTGCAGTACCTCGCCTACCGCGAGCTCAAGACAGCGGTTGAACGAAACCGTGCCACATCGGGTTCGCTGGTCATGCTCGATGCCGACAGCGGGGAGGTGCTTGCGCTGGCGAACCAGCCTTCCTTCAATCCCAACGCCTGGCACAGCCGCGGTGTGCACGGCGTGCGCAACCGGGCGATCGCGGATCTCTACGAACCCGGGTCCACCGTCAAGCCGTTGACGGTTCTCGCTGCCCTGGAAGCGGGTACGCACACGCCGGAAACCGAGATAGACACGCATCCCGGCTATCTGCGGATCGGGGGAAAGACCATCGAGGATCCTTCCAACCGGGGGCGGATCACCGTGTCCACAGCGCTTGCCAAGTCGAGTCAGGTCGCCATTTCGAAGATGGCGCTCGCCATGTCGGAGCGTGCCGTGTTCGACGCATTCCAACGAGCGGGTTTCGGCGACTACACGGGTTGCGACCTGCCGGGGGAGGAGATCGGCCTGTTGTCCGCGGCCGATCTCGACAAGCCCATCGGACGGGCGACCCTGGCCTACGGCTACGGCGTGATGGTCACGCCAATGCAAATCGCCCGGGCCTACCTGATGCTTGCCAACGACGGTATCAGAACGGACCTGACCATACTCCGCGACGACGTCCGGGTCCGCGCCAGCAGTCAGCCGGTATTCGCCCGCCGGGACGCCGAGGCGGTAGCCGAGATGATGCGCGGCGTCCTTCTGCCGGGCGGCACCGCACCCCGGGCACGACCGGCGAGCTATACGGCTGCCGGCAAGACGGGCACGGCGCGGAAGGTGAATTTCGGCGCCTACGACGAACGGGCCCATGTGGCTTTTTTCGCGGGGTTCGCGCCCGCTGTCGAACCCCGGATTGTGCTCGTCGTGGTCATCAACGAGCCCCGGGGCGTTGGAATCGGCGGTGGGACCGTAGCCGCTCCGGTATTTGCCGCAGTGGTCGAGAGAGCCTTGCGGATACTGGGTGTTCCTCCCAACGTCGGCAGCTTGGCGGGCCCTGCTGCGGGCGCCCGGGCTACGGAGCGTCCCACATGAGACGTACCATGGACCTACGCCGCCTGCTGGACGACGGGGCAGCGCCCGCACTGGAGGTCTCGGGCATCGCCTCGGATTCGCGGCGTGTACGGCGCGGCGATCTCTACGTGGCACGCCGGGGCAACGCCTTCGACGGCCATGACTTCGTTGGGGATGCCGTTGACGCCGGTGCCGTCGCCGTTGTCTCCCAACGACGAGTGGATTCGCCGGTGCCGAACATCGTCGCCCCCGGCATCGTGCAGAACCTCGGGGCGCTCGGTGCGCGCTTCTATGACTCGCCAGGTGAAGCGGTCGAGATCGTCGCGGTCACGGGCACCAACGGAAAGACGACCGTGGCGTACAACATCGCCCGCATCCGGGGCACCGGCGAGACGGTGGGCTACATCGGGACCTTGGGGTGGGGCATGCCGCCCGAACTGGGGCCGGCGACGCTGACAACGGAAGATCCGCTGGTCCTGCAGGCGCGGCTGAGACAGCTCGTCGATCGCGGCGCCTCCCGCGTGGCCCTCGAAGCGAGTTCGCACGCGTTGGACCAGCGTCGTCTCGACCATGTGGATGTCGACGTCGGGGTTTTCACGAACCTAAGCAGAGACCACCTCGACTACCACGGCACGATGGAACGTTACGCGGCAGCCAAGCGCAAGCTCTTCGAGCGTCGGCTTCGCACGGCGGTGGTCAACGTCGATGACGCGATCGGTGGCGCGATCGCTGCGGATGCTGCCGGTCGCCTGGACGTCCTCGGTGTGGGACGGTCCGCCGCCGTGCGCTGGGCGGACTTGAGCTTTGACCGGGGCGGCATCCACGGCACTTGGATCACGCCGTGGGGACGGCGTGCGTTCGATCTCGCCGCGTTTTTCGGCGAGTTCTCGGTGTACAACGCCGCCTGCGTGTTGGCGGCATGTTGCGCGCTCGGCGACTCGTTCGCCGAGGTGGTCGACGCCATGAAGGAACTGCCCGGCGTTCCCGGCCGGATGCAGGCGGTCGCAACGCGGCCGATGGTGTTCGTGGACTACGCCCACACCCCGGAGGGCCTCAACGCGGTGCTGGCCGCGGTCCGTTCGCATGCGCGAAGCGGACGTCTGATCACCGTGTTCGGCTGCGGTGGCGACCGCGACCAGGGCAAGCGTCCGCTGATGGCGCTTGCGGCGGAAACGGGCGCCGACGTCGTCGTGGCTACCACGGACAACCCGCGTTCCGAACTGCCGGCGCGGATTCTCGACGACGTGATGAACGGTTTCGACGATCCGGATGCGGTGCTGCGAATCTCGGATCGTCGCGAAGCCATCGGCGTGGCGCTCGATCAAGCCGACCCGTGCGACGTCGTTCTGATTGCGGGCAAGGGCCACGAGGACTACCAGGAGGTGGACGGCCGTCGACTCCCATGGAGCGATGCGGGAACCGTCGCCGAACTGCTTCAGCATCGCCTGACCGTGCCCTCGGGCGGTTCCGCTCGTTGCGATCGCCTTCAGCCTCTCGCGGCCTCGGCAGCCGGGGAGGATCGACCATGATGCTTTGGTTCACCGAGTACCTCGCTGACTACGTCAGCGCGTTCGGCGTGTTCCAGTACCTGACGTTCCGAACCGTGGTTAGCACGATGACCGCGCTCTTGATCTCGCTGCTCGTCGGCCCGACGATGATCAGGAAGCTCTCCCACCACCAGAT
>JAPPKV010000421.1 GCA_028819775.1 Gammaproteobacteria bacterium
CGACATCGTCGTCGAGGAGTCGAGCAGCCACGGCCGGCTGGACATGGCCGTGCGCGCGGGCGGGCATGTCTACCTGTTCGAGTTCAAGGTGGTGGAGATGTCGCCGCGGGGATCGGCGCTCGCCCAGTTGCAGGAGCGCGATTACGCGGGGAAGTACCGCGGCCGCGGCGAGCCCATCCACCTGATCGGCGTGGAGTTCAGCCGCCAGACGCGCAACGTCACTGCGTTCGAGGTGGCCGACGGCTGACTGACTGACATGAGCAAGACGGGTTCCGGCAAGACCTCGTCAGACACGCGACGGGGTATTCGGAAGGCTCGACGGCTCGTTCGGTTGACGCGCCACGCGTACCGACATCGGACCTGACACACTCGTGGCGACTACGCTGGCGATACCCGCTGTGGAATGACGCCCTGGCTGCGCTTCACGCGCCGCCCGGCGCAGTGATTTCTGGTGATTCTCGGCATCCTGCCGGGGGCGAGCCCTGGTTCGACCCAGCAAGGAAGGCGCTGTATCCGAAGCGGTGTGCCGACCTCGGTCGGCCCAAGCGGCTGGCGCCCGAGGTCGCCGAGGTGCTGATCGCGCTCAAGACCACGCACCCGAGTTGGTCGGTGCGGCAGGTCATCGCCGGCGCCATCGGCAGCGGCCATCTGCCCGACGGCGTGCGCCTGGCGCACGCCACCGTGCACGGGCTACTGGGAGCCGAGGGCCTGATGAGCAAGCCCGCCGCCGCCCAACCTGCCGCCGGCGACTCGATGGAGTCCAGCCTGCGCGACGGCGACTTGGTCTGCCTCGATACTCCAAGACCGAGCCCTCGACGGGCGAGTCATCGTGATCCGTGTCGAGGACGGCCTGGTTGTCAAGCGCCTGCGTCGGCGCAGATCGGCGTGGGACCTGGTCAGCGACAACCCGATCTACGCGCCGCGCCCGATTGGAGCCGAGGACCGCATCATCGGCCGCGTCGCTTGATCCGGGCCGACAATAGGAGCCACATAGGCCGGTGCTGCTGCACCAAAGCCGTCTTCCCCGTCCCCATCGGCACCGCAGCGCTCTCGATCAAACCGCTCCCGTACCGGGAACAGTCTGGCGTCGCTTCAGGGCCGGGGAAAGTTCCGCGTGATACGGAATCCGTAGTCGACCTGGATGTCCTTGTATCCGAGATACCCCGCGTCGCAGCCCGCACCCTGGATCGTAGAGCATCACGAAGCTGTCTATTCCAAGCGAAGGGTCTGGATGGAACGTAATGAAATGGGCGTTGACGCTGTAGGTTCCGAAAATGGTCACGTTGGTGAAGGGAGGCATCCCTGTTGGCACTGCATATTCCCATAGGAAGGCTCCCTCGTGAAAGCCAAGCACGCCATCAGGCGGGTACACGACGGGAGGCGTCACATGAGAGTGGAACCACAATCTCGTCTCCCAGATTCCCCCCATCTCGCATGACTCTTGGGCGAAGACTGGCGCCGTCGTCAGCGCCGCCACGATCACGAGTACGATCCGTTTCATGTCCCCATTGATGCACCAGCGCTTGACTTCAGTCAACGTCAGTGGCGGCACACTGCGGCGGATTCCAACAGCGCCAGATCCGGGTATTCTCTCCTCGGCAACGGCATGTCCACCTGAACGACCGAAGCGTCAGGGCGCCGACGGGCCGGACGGATCGTCAGCGACGGCGCCTGATGAGGCTGGGGGAACCGAGGGCACTGGTGGCGGGGCCGATCCGCCGTTCGTTGGCGGACGTCATGGGCCGGTCAGAGCTCCCTCGATCCGTGCCACTCGCTCGCGCAAGTCACGCACGTCCCTGCGAACCTCGGCCACGTCGCGGCGCACGTCGCCGACCTCACCGCGGACATGGTCGAGCTCTCCCCGGATACCGGCAGCCAGCGTCAGCAATAGAGGTACCAGCACCGCCAACAGGCCGACGCCAACGCCCACCACCGCCACGATTACCGAGCCGTCAGTCATTCCACGGCTATGTTACCATGTCGTGCGGCATCGATTCCTCAGCGGCCTTCGGCGGCATCTCGGGCGCGGTACTGACGTCGTGGACGAGATGGCAGGCCGAACAGCACCCAGCCTACGGGCCTATTCGCCGCCACCTCAGGGACCGTCAGATCAGCGAGACCCGACGGGCAACCGCGTCGGACGCCGGGCCATGATATCTTCTCGGCGAGGGCGTTCGTGGACGCGGGCGCCGTCGCGAGGCTGCGGAGCAGCCACAAAGGAGTATGTCCATGAGCGGTAACGTATCGAGGAAGCGCGCCATCATGTCCCTGATTCTTGGGCTCGCCGCGTGCGTGTGGACTCTTGTGCCGGGTCGTGCTGATGCCGTTGGTGTGGCGTTCTGCTACCTCGATCACGGAAAGGCCGGCGACGACATCGAATTCCGTACGACCGTCAAGTATGCGCTCGTGGAACGCGCATCGCGAACCGAGGCGTTGGAGGCGGCGCGCGCGGAGGTGGAGAGTACGCTGCAGAGCACGTACGCCCATCTGGTAGGGCAGTCCGTCTACGAGCATGGCGAGGAGATCGACGGCCCGTACTGCGATACTTGGGCGTTCACCAGCGGTTACTGGACCTTGATTCAGACCGAGTTTTCCAACTCGACGTACGCGTACCATACGATCGTAGCCGGCGTCGGGACCACCGAGGATGCGGCGTTGGCCAACGCGATCAAGTACCTCGGCTTGCACAACTGGTCCTGGTCAGACAAACACGGCTATCAGGGCTTGGAGACCGGGGGTTCCGGCACCGGGACCGGCGACTTGGCGATCGGCGAGGTGGACCCGCCATAGACGGTCGCTTGACGACGGCGAGGTATCGAGTTCCGTATCGTCGACGGTTTCGTTACTCCTCGGGTTCGAGCCCGGTTCCGTCGCCACAGGCCCACACCCGCACACGACAATCCCTACCGCCTCGCTCCGCGCACCTATCAATTGCTGCCTCGGTCGCGTCAAGCGTCGATTCGAACCCGGACGCCCAGCCAGCCGCCGTGCTCCCCGGCGTCTGGTCGGCCACATACGCTGCGCAACCCTCCTCGAAGCGCACCACGATCCGGCACTCGTCGCCGCATTCGGCAAGGGCCTCACGCTCCGCTTCCGCCACCGTGGCATAGCCAGCAGCCCAAGCCCACGCGTCGCCCTGATTGCTATCGATCGCAAGCGCACCCGCAGTCTCGTCCCCTTCCTCGCCTTCGTCGCCGGCACCGGACAGGCTTCCCTCGGATCCGCGCCCGGACGCGCCGTTGCCGATGCTGTCACCACAGGCCCACACGCGCACGAGGCAGTCCTCACCGCCCCTGCGCGCGCACTCGTCGAGCGCCGCATCGGCCGCTTCGGACCCAGAGTCGGCCCCGATCGACCAACCGACCACCGTGCTTCCCGGTGTCTGGTCGGCTGCATAGGCCGCACAGCCCTCCTCGAAGCGCACCACGATCCGGCACCCGGCGCCGCACTCGGCAAGGGCCTCACGCTCCGCTTCCGCCACCGTGGCATAGCTGGCGGCCCACCCCCATGCCTCGCCTTGCTCGTCGTCGATCGCAAGCGCACCCGCAGTCTCTTTCGGATCTTCCATCTTGAACGTGCCGATCAGGTCCGTCAGCGATCCGGAGTCGCTGTCGCGTCGGGGCGTATTCTGTGCCGTGGAGTCGGCTGCCGTGCCAGCCGGCGGCGACGCGGACGTCACGTCCCCGGACGTGCCGACGCCGAACGTACCCAACAGATCGATGACCGTCATGGTGTCGACGAACTCCATGAACACGTCAGCGAGTTGCGCAGCGCTGGCGGCGTGGTGGTACTCACCACCACTCGCGGTTGCGACGTGGCGCAGGTCGCGGGCAGCGTCGGATGTCGGCTCGATGCCGAATCCGACCGTCTCGTGACGGAATACGATGCCGGCGGCCTGCAACTCCGCCATCGCCTGAGCGACGTCTCCGCAGTCGTTGTCGCCGTCAGCCAGCAGCACGATCATTTGCGAGTTTGCTCCGGGATCGCGGTTGTCATGCATGAACCGGTTCGCGAACAGAAGGGCCTCCGCCATGGGGGTACCCCCGCCGGTCTGCAAGCCCTGGATGAAGCGGGTGAGCCGATCGACGTCCGTCGTGAACTCGATGTATCGGGACACCGGAGCCTGACAATCGCCTTCGAACGCGAGCACGGCCACTTCCGCGGTGCCGCTCGCCGTCGCTCTGTCGACCGCGGCGATCGCGGCCTGCTTCGCGGCTTCGAGCTTGATTTCGACGTTTCCGTTGCCTATCTCCGAATCCATGCTTCCCGAAATGTCGATCAGCAGCAGGAGGCTGCTGAGTGCCCGCGCATCAGCATACGTCGGCAGGTGCATCGTCACGGCCATCAGTCCCAGCACAAGAACGCCCAGCCGAAGCGCCGCTGAACCCCGCACTCGTCGATCGAGCGGTGCAAATCGCGCTCCTCTCCGCGGAGCAAGAGGAACGCGCCTCGAGTCAATCACCATGACGGTCCGTCGGAACCCGACGTGTGTACGATTTCCGGCTCTCGTTCCCGATGCGATTTCGCGGACCGCAGGGCTCTTGGGCTTGTTGCTCACGAGCCGCCATGCACCGCACTACGACAAGGAGACGCCAAGCCATCTCGCGACCGGATCACATTCTATCCGCCGCGGACAATCGCCCGGCGCAGCCAACTCTGCGCATGCTCAGCATGGGTGATACACTCGCGCACCCTGCTTCACATCCTTGTGACTGACGCTGTACTGACGCCAAGCACGCACGATCCGCTCAGGCGATTGGCGATTGCGAAAGTGGGGCACGTTAAGCCGACACCGAGAAGAAGCTGGTCGGGGAGTCGAAAGGACGGCGGCCCGAAGTGGCTGTCGACGGGCGAACGGGAGAAGGTGAAGATCCAATACTTCATCGTCGATGACAACGCGACAGCCACTCCAATAGCTCCCTATTGTCACCTCCTATGGTCGTCATCACTTCTTGTTTTAGGGCCCATTAGGGTGCCTAATCCTGCCCGGAATAAGTGCTCGCCAGCCTCAATTCGTCGACCATCATCCGGTTCGACAAAAGAAATATTGGTATCGCTCCTGTGGTATTGATAGATGAGAACCGTGGTCTTGTGTTCTCCGGTGTATTTCATATCTCGCAACTCTTGATCGAGCTCCTTCGCCCCGAACCGCAACAAGTTCTTGACTGTCGCATAGTCCATCTTGCGGTCAGCGATCTTTACGGCTCCTTTGTTGAGAACGAATACCATGCTTCGATAACAGCCATCCGGAAGCTCTATCGATAGCAGCCTCGGAACCAAACCCTTCAACATGAACTGAGCAATCGACGTGATCGGGACGATGTCTTCTGATCCCGGCTTATTCGTGTAGGAGAGGAGAAAAAGTAGGCGCGTCCGCCGATTTG
>JAPPKV010000343.1 GCA_028819775.1 Gammaproteobacteria bacterium
GCTGGAGTTGGGATCGCCTGCACCCGATTGCGCGCGGCGTGGTCAAGATCGAGTTTCTCGCGATGCTGTTTCGACTGGGCTGGCTGTACTTGATTTCGCCCGACCGGTTCTGCAACAACTACCTCCTCACGGACCAGGTCTGGTTGGGACGCGGTCTGGTAATCGTCGGGATCGCACTCTGCATCACGTGGCTCATTCCCCTGTTTTTCGGGGAATTCTCACAAGACCGCGCCGCGCAGGCGGAGAGTGGCCGAGCGACACCGGGATGATCGCGCCCGAAGGGTGTGTCGGGACGGGACAACGCCGCGAGACCGCTCGCACGCGCCCCGCAAGGGCGCGCACTCGCCGTCTGGCCCCAGCCCCCACCGCCCCAGGCCTCCGCGCCCATCAACGGCGCTTGCGCGCCGTTGCTGCGCGCAGACTCCTGGGCCCGTCCCCTACGACCGTGTTCCTTGGGGGCGTCAGATGAGCCGGAATAACGCACCGGTCCAGGTCATTCGCCACGTCAGTTTCGAAGGCGTCGGCATGATCGGGGAGGAACTTGCACGCGCCGGATGGTCGTTCGACTACCTCGACCCACCTCGGCAATCGGTGAGCGCGGCCCGGGAAGCCCGGCTCCTGGTCGTCATGGGGGGCCCGATCAGCGTCAACGACGTGGACCGTTTTCCCTATCTGGCCGACGAAGTCGAAGTGATTCGCCATCGCATCGAACACGGTCTGCCGACGTTGGGGATCTGCCTGGGTGCCCAGTTGATCGCCCGAGCCTTGGGCGCCGCCGTTGCGCCCATGGCGAGCCCGGAGATCGGCTGGTGGCCGCTTACGCTGACGGATGGCGGCGCCACGAGTCCGCTACGGCATCTTGCGGGCCCGGTGTTGCATTGGCACGGCGAAATGTTCGAGCTGCCCGCCGGATGCCCGTCGTTGGCATCGACGCCGGCTTGCGCGAACCAGGCTTTCATGGTCGAGCACCACACGTTGGCGTTGCAGTTCCACATCGAGGTCGGACCCGGGGACCTGGAACACTGGCTGGTGGGCCATGTCCACGAGTTGGACCACCATGACATCAGCGTGCCGAACCTCAGGGACGACACCCGCAGCTATTCGCGGACGGCCATCGCCGAGGGGCGGCAGTTGCTCTCCACTTGGTTGTCGGTGCTTCGAATCGACGGCGGCAGTCGGAGCAGAGAAGCGACGCCAATGCGCCCCTAGGGCGCGCGGTCGCCCGTGCCGGACGCGCCGGCTCGTCCGCTCAATCGTCCGCATGCAGGTCGTCGAACAGGCTGCCGACATCCGCGAACTGTGGCAGGTTGCCGGCGCGGGCTTCCTTCATCGCGGCGATGGTCTCGTCGTTGGGCACGAGGGGGGCGAGAGGCCCATTGCTGCTAGCACCGTTGCCGCTTGTTCCTTGACTTCGCGGTCGATGCGCGCCTGGACAAGATGGTTCGCCATAGTGTTCGTACCGTAACGCCTGATGTTGCATGGCATTGTCATGCAGCACGGTCGCCGGTCCAAGGATTGGAGAGTTAGGTAGCGGCGAGCAGGTGACTGGGGTGAGCTGATACGGCCGTCGCGCAGCTTGCGTTCCATCGGGCGCGTTCGTCGCTGGGGTATCGCACGCAAACGAGCAGTCAATTACGCCACCTGAAGCCCCCGTGCGATTGGGCTTCTTGCGATCCGATAGCCGGGCAACGACGCGCCGAAGAGGCCGATCGCGCAGGCCCAGAGCATGCCGAGGGCGACATGCTCGGCCGCGACTTCCAGTCGTAGTGTGAGTTGATTGACGCTTGCACCGGGGCCCAGGAACTGCGTGGCGGCAAAGGCATTCCCATCGCCGACCACCCAAGCCAGCAGGGCCCCCAGACTCGCACCGATGATCGCCAGCACCGTTGACTCCGCCAGGATGGAGACCATGATCGGAGTCGCCCCGAACCCGATTGCGCGCAACGTCGCCACCTCCGTTGTTCGTGCATGCACGATGGAATACGTCATGTTGAGCGCACCGCACGTGGCCCCGATCGCCATGATTGTGCAGACGACGTACGCAACGATGGAGACAAGCCGCGACATGGTCTCCGACTGCCCCTCGTAGTAGGCCGACTCACGCTCCGCCGCCAGGTTGGTTCCGGGAATGGAGGAGACCGCGTCCCGAAAAGTCTCGAAGTCCTGGGCCGACGTGAGCCGGACGGTCGCGGAACTGAATTCGTCGCGGCCGACCGCGGCCATGAGCGTCGGACCATCCGCGAGTATCTCCGACTCGTGCACGTCGCCACCGCTCTCGAAGACCCCGACGATTCGCCAATCGACTGCGTTCACTCTTAGGTGGCTTCCAATCGCGAGTGACGGTGTTGACCGCTGGGCGAGCCGACCGACGATCAGCTCGTGCTTGCCTTGCGCCAGCATCCTGCCTTCCACCAAGGCCAGTTCCGGCCGTAGCTCGAAGCCCGCCGCTGCAAGCCCGCGCACGAGAACCAGGCCGTGGACGTCATCGAGCATCACGCTGGTGAGCAGTTCCGCTGACATGGCGACATCGCCGCCCTGGAGACGCGCAATACCCGGCAGAGATCGCAACCGTGCAACCTCGTCCCGGGCAAGCGAACTCAAGGATTCGGCAACGGCGCCGTTCCTGAGCACGAGGGCGCGGTCGGGATGTCCTGTCGTGCGGATCGTATTCGTCAAGCTGCCGAGCATCGCCAAGGCCATGACGAGCACCCACACCACGCAGCCGATGCCGATCGCGACCACGCAGGACTCGCCCAGCCGCCGCGGAATGCTCCGTAGGCCGACCAGCGTGATCTGCAGTATTTCGCTCACTGCCTACCGCCGATTGCCCGTGTAACCGACACTCGCCGGAGGTAGACGATCGGCCAAAGGGAGATCAAGGCCGAAAGACCGATCGCGAGTCCGAGAGCGCTGGCGTAGACGTCGACGGAAAGACCCAGGCCCGCAGAACCGATGAACTCAAAGATCGACGGGAGCAACAAGGCGCCGATGGCCAATCCGGCCAACGACCCACCTACGCAGATGGCAGACGACTCGGCAAGGATCATCATCGAGATCGCGCCGTCGCGGAATCCCATGGCCTTCAGGATGCCGAACTCCGGTGTGCGGGACTTGGTGGCTTGAATCATCATCGTTCCGGTCAGGAACAGCAGCGAGAAGAACACGGCCCCGACAACCACTTTGACAAACCAGCGGAGATCCTCGAGCTGGCTGAGCTGTGACGAGACCCACTGTTTCTCGCTCAGCGTGCGCGTTTGGTACGGCGAATTGCTGAACAGTTCGTCAATCGCTCTCGCCACCGGGTCCGCCAGTGCCGGGTCGTCCAAGGCAACGATGAAGTGCTGCACGGTGTCCTTCTGGACGAGTCGCGACTCGTTCAAGTACCGGTAGTCGAAGAACAGACCATCGGCGTAGAGCTTGTCGTCGTCGGGTCCGCGGTTGGCGATGGCGAGGACCTCGAAGCTCCAGGTTTCGTTGCCTTGATCGTTCTGCCAGAACGCCGACTTGAGTGGAATGCGATCGCCGAGGCGCCAGCCAAAGCGATTGGCCGTCGAACTCCCTACGATTGCGCCATCTCGGGTGGCCAACACGCGATCGAGCTGCGCTGGCGGGACGCGCATTTCCGGAATCACGTCCAGGAATTCGACGATGTCGACGCCTGCGGAACTCACAGGCTGGTTCAGATTCTGGTAGTAACCGCCAAACAGGGTCGCGTGGGTGACTTTGCGCACGTTGTCCAAGGTCGACAGCCGAGTGCCGTAGGCGATCGGTAGAGTCTCGAGCGGGCCCGTTCGATTGAGAACCCGAAGCCTCGTGTCGCCAAGGCGTTCGAACGCCCCATCGATTCCTGAGACGACGCCATTGAGTGTCGCATACAGCAGGAACGCCACGGTTGTCGCAACAAGCGTTAGAGCCCACCGCACCGGGCTCCTGAACACATTGCTCACGGCAAGTCGAAAAGGGATTGACAAGCCAACGTTCTCCGATCGGCAAGGGATTCGAACCCTGAGAAGGTCCCCTTGAAGGTGCTCAAGACCCGTGCTTCGTCCGCTCAGCCACGTCCCGGGTGCCCGGTCATGATCGCACCATGTGTCCGGTGCTGAGCCGAGAACACTATCTGAACCCGGACTTCCAATCCGCTACCGCCCGGGAAAAGCGTTTGGCCAACCGGGCGTTCGCCTGCAACCGGCTGTCTCCCCAATACCCGGCGGCGTATGGCGGTCCCCACATCGGCTGGGCGTCCCAGTCGCAGTTGATATAGGCCAAGGCGCGAACAATGTCGCGGTTGTCATTCATCAGGCGGAATAAAGGCTCGTACCATGCCCGCCAGATCTCATCGGTCGACACATCCGTGGTTCCCGTGCCGGCGTCGCCGTCCCAGACCGGGCTGATCGAGCGCCGCGACAAACGTGACAGGTCGAATCCCTGCGGTGCCGCCTCGGCAATCATGACCGGCTTGCCGACAGTGCGGGCCATGGTCAGCACCTCATCGGCAAGTTCCCGGGGCGTGGCCGGCCGGTGATCGACCCGCACCGAGGGCCTGGCGTCCGGATGGTGAAACCACGAGAAGGCGAACCAGTCGACGTATTCGTTGCCGGGGTAGAAGCGCGCGATGTTCTCGCGATGACCGTCCAGCACATCGTCCACGGGCGATGCTGACGCATGCCAGACGAACCGGACGTTGCCTGCGTCCCGGGACCGGATCGTCTCGACAATGTGCCGGTAAGCCCGGACGTAGCGGGCGGGATCGGCGTACGCCGCGTTCCACGCACCGTCGAACTCATAGCCGATTCTGAGGTAGACCGTGCCTTCGACCAAGGCAAAGAGCTTCAGCAGTTTGTCGATGTTCGCGTCGTACTCCCCCGCTATCAGTTGGTCCAGCGAGGCGGATCCCACCGTGTCGATCAGGTGCAGTCCAATGGCGAGGTCGCCGACACCGAAAGCGGTGGCCGTCTTGCGAGCGTCGACGGGGCCGGATCCCCACGAATGCTCGGCGGCCAGAGGCTCCCCGGCGTTGTCGAAGCCGACGCCGCCATATCCAGCAGCACTGGAGCGAAGGTTGAAGAACGACAAGTAGGCGGTCAGCCCATCAGGGCGCGGACAGCAACCGCTGGCCAAGTAGCCGCGAATGGCACCGAGATCCTGCCCCACGATGAACACGGGCGGCTGGTCGGGACCCGCGCCAACCGCACGGGCGGCGCAGGCGGTGGCGAGAAGCAGCGTTAGGATTCGCATGTCGAAAGGAAATATACAACAATATCAAAATGTTACTGACATTGTGTGGCGGAGGGGCAGGGATTCGAACCCTGGGAAGGTCGCCCTTCGCTGGTTTTCAA
>JAPPKV010000500.1 GCA_028819775.1 Gammaproteobacteria bacterium
GGGTTAGGTCCGCGACCTTGACCGTGGGTGATCCATCGACGACGGGACCGCGGAACACGCCGCCCCGGGTGTGGGGATTCCGGAAGTAGAAACCGCCTTCCACCTGCCGCTCGGCCCAGTTGCCAAATGCGTAGGCTTCGCTGCCGTTGTTGAGATCGATGCCGAAGTTGCCGAACAGCTTGAAGTCGCCGGAGATCCGGGGTGCGCCCCAGATCTGCGCTGCGGGTCGCCGTACATCGGTATTGCCGGCGTCGATCAATCCCTGGGCATCGCCGCGCTGGGCGCTGCGGCTGGTCGGATCCGACTCTTTGAATTCGAAGCTCAGATTCGCGAAACCCAGATCCGTCAGGGGGAGGCCGACGTTGGCGGCGATGGTTATCGCATCGCCGTCGCCTTCGACGTGCCGGCCCCACTTGGCTTCCACCAACGTTCCCTGGGCGTCCTCCTTGAGCACGAAGTTCATTATCCCGGCGATGGCGTCGGACCCGTACTGGGCCGATGCGCCGTCGCGGAGCACCTCGAGGCGATCCAGGGCGATGGCCGGTATGGCCGACAGGTCGGGGCCTTGCGAACCGCCCGATATCCCGGCGCCGAGCAGCGCGATGACGGCAGCCCGGTGACGGCGCTTGCCGTTCAGGAGAACCAGCGTGGCATCCGGGGGCAGCGACCGCAGCGTTGCCGGACGAATGAACGTCGCGGCGTCGCTGATGGGCTCCTGGGCGACGTTATAGGACGGCACCAGCGCCGCGACCAGTTCGTCCATGTCGGTATTGCCGTGGGCGAGAAAATCGTCGCCGCCGATCACGTCGACGGGGACGGGCGAGTCGGATGCCGATCGGTCGCGGCGTCGTGAACCGACGACCACCACCTCTTCGATCGGGCCGGAAGATGCTTGCTCACCGGATTCCTCGGCGATTGCCGGTTCGTTTGTGATGGCAAGCGATGCAAGTGCGATCGGTACTGCTATAGCAAACGATTTCAAGGGAGTGCTCCAGAAGGCTGCGAACGGACAAAAGGCATTATAGCCCAGCTAGGGCGATGCAGGATGAAGCCGGGACGTATCACTTTGAATAGAAGCCAACCACCGCCCGAGGGGGCCTCTAGATATGGTCGCGAATCCTTGCGGCCATGGCGACATGGTCGGCCGCCCCGGGTAGATAGTCGACGATCCGGCTGAACGGATCGACGATGTAGACGATCGTCGAATGGTTGATCTGGTGGTCTGGCGTCGTGTCGCCCGAGAACTCCTCGAACAAGGTCTTGAAGGAATCGGCCGCGCCCTTGAGGGCTGCGCGGGAGCCCGTTAGGCCGACGAAGCGCTCGTCGAAATACTCGAGGTAGGCAGCGACCTTTTCCGGCGTGTCGCGCTCCGGGTCGACGGAGATGAACACCGGCGAAATACGCGTTCCATGACCGGTCCGGTCGAGTTCCGCCATCACTTGGGTGAGTTTGTTCATCTGTGTGGGGCAGATCATATGGCAGTTCGTGAAACCGAAGAACACCATGAGGTGTCGACCGCCGAGGTCCGTCGCCGTCAGGGTCTCCTGCTCGTGGCTCACGAGCCGGAACTGTATCCGCGAACCGGTGTCCTCGTGCAGCCAGACTGCGAATGCGAACGAGGCGACGATCACGCCGAGGACGACGAGGAACAGGACCGCCGTCTTGGCGGCGGGAGAGACGGTCACGAAGGCTCCGACCGATGCGGAGCGGTCTCGCCGGTTGCCGTGTCTTGATCCGCTTTGGACCATGCGAAGCGACCATGGGTTGCAACCCAGTAGCCGAACCCCATGAACAGGCTGCCGCCGATGATGTTGCCGACCGTCACCCAGAGGAGGTTGTGGGCCATGCCGCCGACACTGATCGTATCCGGATGGTCGGTGAGCAGCGGGATCGAGAGGAGGGTCATGTTGGCGACGCTGTGCTCGAAGCCGCTGGCGATGAATGCGAACAGGCACCAGAAGATCACGATCGCCTTCGTTGCGTCGCTCTTGGTCCGCGCGGACATCCACAACGCCAGGCACACCAGCCAGTTGCAGAGCGTCGCGCGCGCGATCAAGGCGGGTATCGAGGAGTTCATCTTGAAGTCCGCGATCTTGAACAGGAACGGCGCACCTTCCGACAGCAGCCCGCCCCCCCCACCGGCAACGAAGAGCGCCGCCAAGCCGACCGAACCGACCAGGTTGAAGATCCACGACGCGACCCAGACTTTCTTCAATGGTCCTCGACGCCGTAACGGGCTGGCCGCAAGAGAACGCGTGCCCGCAGCCCGCTTGAACTCCGCATCCCATAGGTGTAAACGTGCAGGTGACCTGCATGGTTTGGGTCGACATCATCCGGCGGATTGGAAGGGGGGCTGCGATGATCCAAGACACGGTGTTCGTGGTGACCGTTGTTCTCATGCTGGTGGTCGCGGGTGCGTTCGCATTCGTGGCGCTGGGCGCCAGCAAATCCACGGCGGAATACCCGCCGATCCAACAGAAGTCCCAGGGCCTGCGCGTTGGTTCTTCTGGCTGCTGATCGTTGCGGGTGTGTTGATCGCGGTCATCACCATGCTCGATCTGCCCTACGCGGCGACGCGGGGGGATGCGCCCGACGACGCCGTCACGGTGGATGTCGAGGGCAAGCAATGGTTCTGGGAGTTGGGCAGCGCCGAATACAAGGCGGGGACCACCGTGGTCTTCAACGTCACGTCCGGCGATGTGAATCACGGTCTCGGCGCCTACGACCCGGCGATGCGGATGATCGGGCAGACCCAGGCGATGCCGGGCTACGTCAACGTGTTGGCGGTCAAACTCGATAGCCCGGGTACGTACAAGCTGCTCTGCATGGAGTACTGCGGCCTCGTCCACCACGCGATGGTGAGCGAGTTCACGGTCGGCGAAGGCGGGTAACGCGAAGACGAACAGGAGAACTCCGATGGCTGAACAAACCGCTGCACCGCTGCCGTCGTCCGGCCGGCTGGGCGTGATCGTCTACCTAGGGATCAGTGCCCTGGTTTTCGTGCTCATGATGGTTCTGGGCCTGCTCATGCGCCTCTCCCAGGCGACTTGGCAGGAACTGACGCCCAACCTCTTCTACGAAGTAATGACCGCCCATGGCGCCGGCATGGTCGGCATATCCGGGCTCGCGGCCAGCGGCGTGATCTGGTACTTCCTGCGCCGCTACGTCGACCTGTCCGTGGGTATCCTGTGGACGAACCTGGCGTTCTTCCTGCTTGGGGTCGTCCTCATTCTCGGCGGCATCTTCCTGGGGAACTACGCCGGTGGCTGGACCTTCCTGTTCCCGCTGCCCGGCACGAGCGCGGGGGTGTGGGGACCGGCGGGTGCTGCCTCGTACCTCTTTGGACTGTTGTCGATCGGTGTCGGGTTCCTGTTGCTCTACCTGGACTTCGCCAGGGCGATCATGGCGAGGTACGGTTCGCTCGCCAAGGCGCTTGGCTGGCCGCAGCTTTTCCGCAACAGCGACGACGAGGCGCCGCCGCCGACGGTCGTCGCCGCGACCATGGTATTGATCGTCAATATCGCCGGCATCCTCTCCGGTGCCGTCGTGCTGGCGCTGATACTCGTCAACCTGTTCGCACCGCAATTCGCGGTGGATGCGTTGCTGACCAAGAACCTGACGTACTTCTTCGGGCACGTATTCATCAACGCCACGATCTACCAAGCGCTGGTGGCCGTCTACGAGATCCTGCCGAAGTACGTGGGCAGATCCTGGCCGGTGAACCGGATTTTCCTCGCGGCATGGACCGCGACCACCGTCATGGTGATGGCGGTATACCCGCACCACCTGCTGATGGACTTCGTGATGCCCACCTGGGCATTGGCGCTCGGCCAGGTCGTCTCCTACCTGGCGGGACTGCCGGTCTTCGCCGTCACGGCCTGGACGACGCTCACCATCGTGTATCGCTCGGGCATCAAGTGGGATATGACGTCGGGACTCCTGTTCGTATCCATATTCGGCTGGAGCGCTGGGATCGTACCGGCCATCATCGACGGGGTCATCGCGGTGAACTAGGTGATGCACAACACCATGTGGGTACCCGGCCACTTCCACATGTACCTGGTGCTCGGCCTGGTGGCCATGTTGTTCGGCTTCATGTACTACCTATCCGATCAGGGATCGCGAAAAGGCGTCGATGTCGTCGCGTTCTGGCTGTATCTCCTCGCCGGCACGGGTTTCTCGGTGGGGCTCCTGGCAAGCGGGCTCGGTTCGGTGCCGCGGCGTTGGGCGGTGCATCTGCCGGAGTGGGTGGCTGATAGCCAGGCATCCTCGGTATTCGCGGCCGTGATAGCCCTAGCGGCGCTGGTCTTCGCCGTGCGTTTCCTGACGAGCCTTAGACACGCCCGGGCCGGCTGAATGCCTTGGCGGTCGGCGTGCGCCGCCGTCCTCGTCCTGGGGTTGGGTTGCGCCGCGCTGATCCTCGGCACCGACGGCGGGTCCATTTGGACCGCCGAAGGTGCCCGTCGCCAGGCGGTGCTTTCGAACCCCAAGCCGCTAGCGGACTATCCGCTTAGGGATTCCCTCGGCACCCGGCTTTCCCTCGCCAATCCCGGGCGTGAGCTGCAGGTCATCGACCTGATCTACACGCGTTGCCCGACGGTTTGCCTTGCCATGGGCGCACAGCTTCGCATGCTGCAAACCGAACTCGCGGCCGTCGGTCTGCTCGAACAGGTGGGGATACTCAGCATCACGTTCGATCCGGCCGATGACGAACGTGCGCTCGCGGACTACTTGGCGCGGTTTCACGCCATCGAACCCGGTTGGCGGGCCGCCCGGTTCGAAAACGACGAAGATCTCGCCCGTACGCTCGACGAACTCGGCGTCGTCGTGCTCCCCGACCCGAGCGTCGGCTTCGTCCACAACGCCGCGTTCTACCTGGTCGAGCAGGGGCGTGTCGTTGCGGTCCTGGATGTCGAGGACCGCGCCGGCCTGTTCGAGGCCATCCGCAAACGGACAGGGGCATGAGCGCACTTGCCGGTTGGATAGAGGGCCGGATGCTCATCGCGGTCGGGGTCCTGCTCGCGATCATCGCGACGCCGTTGGGGTCGACGCTGGCATCGACGATGGTCGGCCATGTACTGATCCAGATCCCACTGCTCGGCGCAGCGGGGTTCGTGCTCGGCAAGAGCCTCGAGCCGAAGATCGAAGCCACCCTTCGAACCTGGAACGCCGGCGGCATCCCGGGGATCCTGCTGGCAAGTCTCGCGATCGCGTTCTGGATGATTCCGAGGTGGCTGGACGGTGCCGTGACCAGCACGGCCGTAGACATGGCGAAGTACGGATCCGTGGTGCTGCTAGCCGGGGTCCCGCTCGGCTGGAG
>JAPPKV010000239.1 GCA_028819775.1 Gammaproteobacteria bacterium
CCAAGATCCTACGGATTCGCGGGACAAGGTCTTGCGGTAAGCCAAACGAACGATCCGTCTGGTAGAGAGACCGCAACCCCTTGTGCGCGAATCTCATTGGGCACGATTGTAACGTGTCGCGGCACGGCGGGAAATCGAGACCATCACAACTGCGCAGAACTTGGGCGTGCCGATTGGTCGCGGTCCCTGGTGTTACGTGCTGCGACGGGTCTAAACGGGTATTCCGCCCGGAGCATCCCAAGGGGGCGAGCCGTCGTAGACCACGATCGGTGCGATGACCGGTGGCTGCATCGGTGCACCGAACACCTTTCGCCGGTGTATCTCGCGATGCAGCGATGCCGCGTGCCGGCCAAGACGCTCGCCGACGTCCTGAATGACCTCCGAGGCGAACTTGATGATCAGGATGATGTGCGTTGGCCCATCTGGATCGTCGTTGGTCTCGTCTAGAAATGGAATGCTCCAGACCATGTCGGCGTAGCGCGGGCCGTCGGGGACCCAATCGTCGGGAATACGCGTCATGTGGTCGTAGTCCAGATTGTCGACCTCCGGACTGTTGCGCATGATGAAGCCACGCACCAGGTCCTTGACCATCGGCGGAAACGCGAACAGCGGCAAGTAGGGATGTGACATCGATAGCTCCACGGGTTTTGACCGTCGTGAAGTTAGCGGTCGACCAGGAGCTTCGGTATCGGCGTTTTGCTCGTTTTTGCGTAGGAAATTCCCTCCAATCGCTGTGCGAGATTTGCCACGGTGCGAGACTCCCCACGTTTGGTCGCACCATCCCACTGTGATAGCGCGGCAATGTCCGGCGTACGCCTGCCGAATCTGCCGCACGACCTTCGTGCTCTACCGGGGCTCGTTCGGCCCAGAGTCCGTTCGAACCGGGTCGCTGTCTTTCTAGATTGCATCATCTCGGAATCGATGCGTGTCGAACCCGACCCCCGCGTGATCGACTGGATGGACCGGCAACGCGCTTCCCATCTGTTCCTATCCGCCATAAGCGTGGACGAGATCGTCTTCGGCATCGAGACCCTGCCCGATGGACGGCGAAAGAACCATCTGGCGCGCACGTTCTCGGCTATCGCCGATGCCTTCGATGGGCGGATTGCGGATTTCGATGCCAATGCGGCCCGGGAGAGCGCTAGGTTCCGCGCACACCGGCGGCTCATCGGACGACCCATGAGTTTGGCGGACTCGCAAATCGCGGGAATCGCGAAGTCGAAAGGTCTGTCGCTGGCCACCGTGAACGCCCGGGATTTCGAAGGCATCGACCTATCCGTGGTCGAGCCGTTCTGACTGCGTCGGGGCACGTGGAAGGGCGCCGACTAGCGCGGCCTCGATCCGGCAACGGCACTACCATCCGACGCACATGAGGACCCGCCCAGAGCGACTCCGACAACCAGTCGGTCTTGACGCGTCCAACGCCTTCTGCAACTCTCCGCCCAAACCTAGGCAAAAGACGACGCGACGGTGAAGTTCCGCATCCTCGGGCGGATTTCGCACGTTGAGACCATCGCCCAGGGTGCCGGTATCCGCGAGCTTCCGAGGCTACGGCGGGTGTCGGTCACGGCAACTGGCCCAAGCGGAAAGGAACGGCCCGCATACTGGACAACGGCGATATCCGGGTAGCCGAAGTACATTGGTACGAAGCACACGGCATCGGTCGCCGGGAGATGAAGCGCAAACGCTACCTGGATTGACATGGCTGCATCGACAACACATCGGAGCAGATACGTCGTGTGCGTCGACAACTCTGCGTACCCGGTTTCGCTCGAATTGCACAAGATCTACCGAACGGTGCCCGACAAAGACGCGGCAGCTTCCGGAGACCTCCGTGTAGTCGACGAGAGCGGCGAGGACTACCTCTTTCCAGCCGACGCTTTCGTCCTGGTCAGTCTGCCCGAGCGCGTGCGCTCGTCCCTTCGGCGGGCCGCGTCTCCGTAGCCGGGGGCAGTGCTAGTCCGCAGTACTGATCGGCGGGCATCTGCTGTCACGCGGCGCTACATGCTCCGTTCCAGCGCGTCGAGATACCAGTCGACGAACTCGATGCACAGCCTCTCCTGTTGCGGGTGATACGGACCCGGTTCGAAGAACCGCGAGAGCACGCCTTCGCTGTTGCGCAAGATGAGCGTCTGGTCCTCGCGGGTCGTGCGGTCCCAAAGCCAGGTCAGCGCATCGCGCTCGTAGTCCCGCCCCTCCTCGGCGTCGCCGCGCACGAACCAGACAAGCTCCATGTCCGTATTGGCGATGCCCCTGGGGATGAATCGGTACAGGACGCAGTGGTCAGGATAGTTGAGCATGAACGCCAACGGCCCGAACTGGAAATCGCCGGCGCCGCCATCGTAGCCCTTGAAGTCGCCCATCAGGGGTGCCAGCGGTTGGCCGTCCCGGCTGCCGGTCTTGAAGCCATCGTAGAGCGCGTAGCGCCTGGTGTGCGCGCAGCAGCCGAAGTCCGGCGACGAACCGTAGACCTGGGAGTGTTCGAGGGTGATTCCGGGCACGCCGGTTGCCTCTTCCGCACGGGCGAGCATCCTGGCGTTCTCACCCGCCACGTCTGCACTGGGCGCCTCCAAGGTGTGCCGCTTCGCGTAGGCGCGATGGGCCGTCGCGCAGTGGTAGCACTCCAGGTAGTTCTCCAACGCCAGCTTCCAGTTGGCCTCCACCGCGTAGTTCTGCCGGTGGGCGATCTTGGCCGTCGGCAAGTCGTAGGGACTCAAGGCGGGTTCGATGTGCTGCAGGGCTGTTTCGAACGACGCCGCAGCGGGATCGCAGTTGATGAAAATCAGGCCCTCGAATACCGTGCAGCGGGCACGTTTCAACGCATACGCGGAGGGATCAAACCCCACCAGGCGGTCCATGCCCCGAGCGGATTTGAGCGTGCCGTCGAGTTCGTAGGCCCAACCGTGATAGGGGCAGACGAAGGCCCGACACGTTCCTTCCGGATCGGCGCAGATGCGAGAGCCCCGATGCCGACAGACATTCGCGAGTGCTTGGATCTCGCCGTTGCCGTCGCGCACCACGATGATGGAATCTTCGCCCAGCTCGAAGAGGAAGTAGCCGCCGACAGCGGGGACCTGGCTCACGTGGCCGGCATAGAGCCAGCTCTTGAACAGCACTTCGTCGAGTTCCTTGTGGTAGACCCGCTGTGATCGGTAGAAGTAGGGATCTAGCGCGAAGCCGGGACGTGCTCGTTGCGCCGCGGCATTTGCGGTCAACAAGGCCGGCGACTCATCCAGTTCGGCAGCGATGACGGTCACAGGGAGTCGATCTGGTAGCCGTTCATGGTCACGACGCATTTGCCCACGACGTCCCGGTTCTCCAGCATCCGCATCGCGTCGACGGCCCGTTCGAGGGGAAATCCCGCGCAGACGTAGGGATCGATGGCGCCACTCTGTGCCAGTTCCCATAGCGCTTCCTGGTTGCGGCGTCCCAGTTCGGGGTCTCGGCGGCCAATCTCGCCGGCGCGTACGCCGATGACGGAGATGCTCTTGATGAGGATCAGGTTTACCGGCGCCGTGGGCCATTGGCCGCTAGTGAAGCCGATGGTCAGGATGCGACCGCGCCAGTTGACGCAGCGCATGGACTCGTCGAACACGCTGCCGCCCACCGGGTCGTAGATCACGTCGGCACCGCCCGAGCCGGTCATGCGCTTTACCTCGTCTCGAAAGCCGCCCAACGAACCATCCGGTAACGTGTAGTTGATAACCGCGTCGGCACCCCGGGACTTGACCACGGCGAGCTTGTCGTCGCGACCGCCGGTTCCGATGACCTGGGCGCCGAAGTGTTTGCCGAGATCGACGGCAGCCATGCCCACACCGCCGGTGGCACCGTGGACCAAGAGCCATTCGCCGGCCTTGAGCTCACCGCGGACTTTCAGAGCCACATAGGCCGTCATGTAGGCGGTGCTGTACGACGCCGCCTTCTCGTAGTTCATCTTGCCGGGGATGGGTTTGAGACCGGCGGCCGGAATGTTGGCCGCCTCCACGAAACCGCCGGCCCGGGCACCGAAACAGACGGCATCGCCCTCCTTCCAACCCGTCACCCCCGGTCCGATTGCCGCGATGTCACCCGATGCTTCGCCACCCGGCGCGAACGGCAGCGGCGGCTTGTGCTGGTACTTCCCCTGGATCATCAGAAGATCGGGGAAGTTGACGGCGCACGCCTTCAGGCGCACCTGGACCTCGCCGGGTCCAGGGTCGGGAAGGTCCAATTCATCGAGGGTTACGCTGCCGATGTCCTCGCTGATGGCATGGCAGCGTACGGCGTGTATTCGAGTCATCCGCGTTCGGCAAGCAGGTTTGCGCTAGCCGCCCTCGCGAAACCGACGTGTTTCCTCGAGACACAGAGTCATCGCCTGACCCGAATCCAAGGCGGATCGAGCTCGTGCCTCAGCGACAATTTCCGCCACCGTGTCGCACAGCTTGATTTGTCGTCGCGCCTTACGCGATGCGAGTCACGGCCCGCTTCGTCAGCACCCCGACCAAGTGGCCCCGGAACTCCGCGGAAGCGTGGATATCCGAGTTGAACTCGCTGTGGTCGATGCTCACGCCGTCCACCGCACCAGGCGAGAAGTCCGCCGCCAAGGCATCCTCCAGTGCCGTGGCCCGGAACGCACACGCTCCGGCACCCGTGACGCCGACGCAGACGCAGTCGGCGCATCGCGCGACCATCACGCCGACCACGGCGTATCGCGAAGCGGGATTGGGGAATTTCTCATAGGCGGCCGCATCGGGAACGCAGAAGTCCACCGAGGTCACGATCTCGCCGTCGTGCAAGGCCGTCTCGAACAAGCCGGTGAAGTAGTCGCTGCCCGCGATGGACCGGTTGGTCGTGTGCACCTTGGCACCGAGCGCGACAACCGCCGCCGGGTAGTCCGCCGCCGGGTCGCTGTTGGCGATGGATCCGCCGATGGTGCCCCGGTTGCGGACATGGGCATCGCCGATTCGGCTCGCCAAGTCGGCGAGCGCGGGAATCGCTTCGCTGGCCGCCACTTCCGCATGGCGGGTCATCCCGCCCACCGAAACCGTGCCGTCGTTCACGGTCACGCCCGTCAGCCCGGGAATCGCGCCGAGATCGATGACATCGCTCGGGCTCGCCAGGCGTTGCTTCAGGGTCGGAATCAGCGTCATGCCGCCGGATAGGTAGACGCCGTCTGCGGCACCCGCCATGAGGCTAGTGGCCTCATCCAGGGTGGAAGGTCTGTGGTAGTTGAACTGATACATGGTCCTTACTCCCCTCTTGAAGCGCGCCAAACCGTTTCCGGTGTCGCCGGCATCGGCACGCTGGCGACGCCGAGCGCGTCGGTGACGGCATTCA
>JAPPKV010000096.1 GCA_028819775.1 Gammaproteobacteria bacterium
GGGCGATTCCGCCGAGGACGCTGCGCGAGGCGGTCGTGAACGGGCTTGTCCACCGTGACTGGCTGGCGACCGGCGCCACCGTCATCGAGCATGTGGGCGACACATTGACGGTGACATCCCCGGGAGGATTCGTCGGTGGCGTGACACCGGATAACATCATCACCCATCCGGCAGCGCCCCGTTACCGGAACCTGTCGGAAGCGATGGCCTCGCTGGGCCTCGCCGAACGCGAGGGCATCGGCGTGGACAGGATGGTGCGGGACATGCTGGCCATGGGCCAACCTGCGCCGGTCATCCGCGAGGTGGATGGCCCCTACGTGCGCGTCGCACTGCTGGGCGGCCCTCCCGATACCGCGGTCCTCGACCTAGTCGCCGGAATTTCACCCAGTTGGGCCGGCAACGTTGACTCGCTCCTGCTGATTGAACACTTGACACGAGTTGCTTGGGTGGACGCTCAATCCGCGATGGATTTGATCCAAAGATCCTCCGTGGAGGAAGCCAACGACGCAATCAGGCGGCTGGCGGATGCGCACGTGGACGCAGCTGGTTCAGCACCCGTGATTTCGCCAGTGCAGGGAGTACCCTCCAACCAGCCCGGTGCGTATCGTCTCTCGGACGCCGTACGCACCCGACTCGCCCACCGGCTCGACTCTCTTCACACACTCGAAGGACGCGAAGCGCTGATCCTCGATTGGAGCCGCGCAAGGGGGCGTGTCTCCTCCACGGAGGTCGCCGACCTGACTGGTCTCAGCAAGGTGTCCGCCAGCAAACTGCTCACTAGGCTGGCTGATGCCGGACAGCTACAGGGAGGGCGTCCGGGACGTCGGGGCCGAGGGTTCTTCTACGTTCCCGCATAGTCCAAAGAGTCGCAGCCAAAGGGCTGGGGTGCGCAGGCGCCACCTCAAGTGCTGAGGATGCCGGTTATTTCACCGGTGGCGTCGTCGAGGTCAATGTCCAAGGCGTTGGGATATGACGGCAGCCCGGGCAGGGTGTTGATGTCACCAGCCAGGGTAACGATCTGCCGTGCCCCGGCTTGCACGCGCAACTCGCGAATGGGCAGTGTATGCCCGGTCGGCACGTTCAGCAGTTCCGGTTTGGCGGAAATGGAAAGGTGCGTTTTCGCCATGCACACCGGGTAGTTCCAGCCGAGCCCGGCGTAGCGCTCCGCCATGGCCCGGGTTCGCGGCCCCCATTCGACCACGTCCGCCAGATAGACGTCTTCCGCCAAGCGTTCCACCTTGGCCTCCAGGGATTCGTTGTCCGAGTAGAGCAGCTTGATGTCGGCATCGCCGTTGTCGGTGGCTTCCAAGCAGGCGGCGGCCAGATCGGTCATGCCCGCGCCGCCCTCCACAAAGCCATTCGCCTCCGCCACTGCGGCGGCACCCGCGTCGAGCGCCGCTCGGCTGGCCGCTTGGACTTCATCGCGACGGTCCCCCGGAAAGCGGTTGATCGCCACCACGGCCGGCAGGCCGTACATGCGCACGATGCGGATGGCGTTGGCCAGGTTGCTGGCGCCCTTGCCCACGGCGGCGACGTCGTGTGCGTCGAGCTTGTTGCGCCGCACGCCGCCATGCCATTTGAGCCCGCGAATCGTGGCGACCACCACGGCGGCCGACGGCGGCGGCCCGCCTTGGCGAATCTTGATGTCCATGAACTTCTCGAAACCGAGATCGGCGCCGAAGCCCGCTTCGGTAACCGTCAGGTCCGCGCAGTTCACCGCCAAGCGGTCGGCCAGGATCGAACTGCACCCATGGGCGATGTTGCCGAAGGGACCCATGTGGACGATGGCTGGCTGTCCCTCGGCAGTCTGGGCCAGATTGGGCTTCAAGGCGTCGCGCAGCAGCGCCATGAGCGCGCCGATGCCGCCCACATCCCGCGCCCGCACTGGTTGTTGATCCTTGGTCCAGCCGAGGACGACATCGCCTAGGCGCTGCCGCAAATCGACGTAATCCGAAGCCAGCGCCAGTATGGCCATGATCTCCGAAGCCGCCGAAATGTCGAACCGGGCCTCCCGCATCGGCCCGTTCACGCGCCCGCCCACGCCGGTGACGATTTGGCGCAAGGCCCGGTCTTCCGCATCCGTGACCCGCCGCCAAGTGATGCCCGCCGCCTCTAGACCCGGCACGGCCTTACGGTGGACCGCGTTGTCCGCCATCGCCGCAAGCAGGTTGTGGGCCGACTGCACGGCGTGAAAGTCACCGGTGAAGTGCAGGTTGATTTCCTCCGCCGGCTGCACGGTGGCGCGCCCACCGCCGGTGCCGCCGCCCTTGTGACCGAACACCGGGCCGAGCGACGGTTGCCGAATCGTCAGCGCCACGCGCTCGCCGAGGCGCGCGAGCCCTTGGGTCAGCCCCACGGCAACCGTGGATTTGCCTTCCCCCGCTGGCGTCGGCGTAATGGCGGTAACCACCACCAACCGACCCGGAATCCTGCGGGTGGGGAAAGCGTCGAGCGGCACCTTCGCCTTGACCGACCCGTACGGTTCCACGTCGCCGGGTTTGAGCCCAAGTTCCGACGCCACTTCCGCAATGGGACGAAGCGTTGCGTGTGCTTTCATGCAGTTTGTCCATGGCAGGGAAGAACGGCGCGCATTATCGGAGGGCAAGATGCCCTCGCTCCAAGGGATTCGACCGACTGGAAAGGAATTTCGCGCGAGCGAAACTCCAATGCGAACCAAACGCACCGAAGGTGCGCGTTCGCACCCTCCCGCCCTCGATTGGGCCGTTGGAGCGCGCCTTCCATCAGGAAGGCTGGACGGTGTTCCACAAAAGCTCCTGATTTGAGGCGGCGGGGGGACACTCAACACCGCCCTTGGGGTTGAAGTCAAACACCCCTTCGGGGCGCTTCTGCGCGGAGGTCGCTTCTAATGTAGAGGTGGTCGCATTCTGCACTAGCTGCACGTTCGTAGGGGCCAAATCGAGTGAGATAATTGGCTTGCGGAGTTCGGTGTGGGAGCCCTCAGCCGGGGAGCGCGAGGGGGCACCCCTCGCATGAAGGGAGCCCTCAGCCGGGGAGCGCGAGGGCTCCGCCCCTCGCATGGAGTAGGCTCACCCAGCGCATTGACGGGAGCTTGACGATGGCCCGACGCCCAGGAGGCAGACAAGCGCGCAAGGCGCAACGCAGCGCACCCCTCGCGGACGCCGTCAAGCCCGTCCATCCCGGCGAGTCAGGGGGGCAGTTCACGCCGTTGACGGAAACCGACGTCGCTGCCGTCACCGAGAACGTCTTCAGAATTCTGGAGGAAGTCGGCTTCGCCGACGCCACCCCCCATTGCATCGAGACCTGCACCGCGGCCGGCGCCGCGCTCGGCGATGATGGCCGTCTGCGCATGCCGCGCAGCTTGGTCGAACAAGCCATGGAGCAGGCGCCCCACAGCCTGGTGCTGCACGGGCAGGACCCTCGCCACGACCTCCACATCGGCGGCAGCAAGGTGCACTTCTCGACTGCCGGCGCCGCGGTGATGATCGCCGACCCCGAAGGCAACCGCTATCGTGACTCGACCGCCCAGGATCTCTACGACATGGCGCGGATCGTCGATACCTGCGAGCACATCCACCTGTTCCAGCGCACCTGCGTGCTGCGCGACGTCGAAGACAACTACGCCATGGACCTGAACACCGCCTATTGCGCGGTGCAGGGCACGTCCAAGCACGTGGGGTCAAGCTGGGTCCAAGCCAGCCACGTCGAGCGGACTCTGGAGATGCTGCACATCCTTGCCGGCGGCGAAGCCGAGTGGCGGGCGCGGCCGTTCGTCAGCCAATCCAACTGCTTCGTGGTGCCGCCGATGAAATTCGCGGTGGACGCGCTCGAATGCCTGCGCGTGGCGGTGGAGGGCGGCATGCCGGTATTGCTGCTCTCGGCCGGGCAGGCCGGGGCCACCACGCCGGCCTGCCTGGCGGGCGCCGTCTCCCAAGCCTGGGCGGAGTGTCTCGGCGGCTTGGTTTACGTGAACGCGATCCGGCCCGGCGCACCGGCGATTCTCGGCGCTTGGCCGTTCGTCTCGGACCTGCGCACCGGCGCCATGAGCGGCGGGTCCCCGGAACAGGGCCTGTTGTCGGCCGCCTGCGCGCAATTGGGGGTCGCCTTCGACCTGCCCTTCGGCACCGCCTGCGGCATGACGGATTCGAAGATGCCGGACTTCCAAGCCGGGGCGGAACGGGCTTCGACCTTGCTGGCGGCGGCCCTGTCCGGCGCCAACATCATTTACGAAGCCGCGGGCATGTACGCCAGCCTGCTCGGCGCCTGTCCGGAGAGCCTGCTGCTCGACAACGACGTCCTTGGCTCGGCGATGCGCGTCACCCGAGGCATCGAAGTGACCCCGGAGACCCTGAGCTTCGATGAAATCAAGGGGGTGTGCACGGGCGGCGAGGGCCACTATCTCAGCTCCAACCAGACCTTGAAGGTCATGCAGAGCGAATACATCTACCCCGAGTTCAGCGACCGGGCCAGCCCCACGGTGTGGGAAGAAAACGGCAAGCCGGAGCTGGTGCACGAGGCCGCCGAGCGAAAGCGCGCGATTCTCGCCAGCCACTACCCGAAACACATCGCCGACGCGGCCGACGACAGCGTACGCTCGCAGTTCCCCATCTTTCTTTCCCGCGAGTCCGTCGGCCGAGGATGACAGCCATGAGTGAAGCCATCCCTGAAAATCAGGACGACATCGATCTCGCCGCCTTGCCGAACGCGGAACTGGTCGAGCAGATGCACGATGACCTGTACGACGGGCTGCGCGACGAGATCGTCGAGGGCACCGAGATTCTACTGGAGCGCGGCTGGCCGGCGGACAAGGTTCTGCAGGAGGCGCTGGTTGACGGCATGACCATCGTCGGCATCGATTTCCGCGACGGCATCCTGTTCGTGCCCGAGGTGCTGCTGGCCGCCAACGCCATGAAGGCCGGCATGGCGATCCTGCGCCCTCTCTTGGCCGAAACCGGCGCCAAGCCGATCGGCAAGATGGTGATCGGCACCGTCAAGGGCGACATTCACGACATCGGCAAAAACCTGGTCAGCATGATGATGGAGGGCGCCGGGTTCGAGGTGATCAACATCGGCATCAACAATCCGGTGGAAAACTACCTCGAAGCCATCGAGGAGCACCAGCCGGACATCCTCGGCATGTCGGCACTGCTGACCACCACGATGCCCTACATGAAGGTGGTCATCGACACCTTGGTGGAGAAGGGCATCCGGGACGAACTGATCGTGCTGGTGGGGGGCGCCCCCCTCAACGAGGAGTTCGGCAAGGCCATCGGCGCGGATGCCTACTGCCGAGACGCAGCCGTTGCAGTGGCAACCGCCACGGCC
>JAPPKV010000278.1 GCA_028819775.1 Gammaproteobacteria bacterium
GCATCGCTTGCACGACGACGGGCGGATCCCCACCGACAACCCGTTCGTTGGCGTGCCCGGTGCGTTGAGCACGATCTGGACCTACGGTCACCGGGCCCCGCAAGGTCTCGCATACGATCCCGGGACCCGCAATGTATGGAACACCGAGCACGGACCGCGGGGCGGTGACGAGCTCAATCGATTGCTGCCAGGCCGAAACTACGGGTGGCCACTCTTTTCGGCGGAGCTGAACTATGACGGTACCGAGGTTGCCTGGGGACGTGCCGAGAGTGAGATCGCACTCGAGGACACGGAGCGCGCGGCAAAGGCATGGTCGCCGTCGATTGCCGTGTCGAACCTTGTAGTTTACGAAGGAGCGGCCTTCCCGGAGTGGCAAGGGGATCTTCTAATTGGATCGCTAAAGGCGTCCGATCTCATTCGCGTCGAGGTCGAGGACGGTCGCGTCGTCGGGGAGGAGCTTCTCTTGGAGGATCTCGCGCGGCTTCGGGACGTCGACGTCGACGAGCGCGGTTGGATCTACCTCTTGCTCGAGCACCAAACTGGTGGTCGAATCGTACGCCTCAAGCCCGCGCCGACAGGCGGTTGACGTCGACCGACTGCTGTCGGAGCACGTCATGCTCCCCGTGCTCGGCTCTATGGCATGGACCAAGGCCGCGGTGATGCGCGGCGCGACGAGACTGCCACCGAGATGGAGAACACGATGAGACATCGAAAGTGACGTCGCAGCCGGAGAGCCCGGCGGCGAACCGGTCGCGTTGCGGATCGAACCGTGCCTTAGGGACGATGCAACGCTGCAGGAATGGCGACATTAGCGCCGTAGAATGTCGGTTCGGAGCCACTCGACGACGAATGGGGGCTCCTTGGTGAGCAGGGCACCCGAGTAGGAACGCTGCTCGAAGAGGAGGTCCATGGCAATCGTCCCCGAGGTTCCCGCCGTCGCGGGAGGCTCGACGTGCACATGGAGCGCGAAATCGATCACAAGGCGGCACTTGACGACATTCCTTGCATGGAATATATACACCAATGACTTGGGATGTCGAATACACGGACGAGTTCGGTGCCTGGTGGGCACAACTCACCGAGTTCCAACAGGAGGATGTAACCGCAGTCGTCGAACTACTAGGCGGACATGGGCCACAGCTGCCGTTTCCGTATTCCTCCGGGGTTGAGAGTTCGCGCCACAGTCACATGCGTGAACTTCGCATCCAGAGCGGCGGTCGACCGATTCGCGTCTTCTACGCGTTCGACCCGAGGAGGTCGGCAATTCTGCTCGTCGGAGGCGACAAGACGGGCGACGGAAGGTTCTACGACCGGTACGTCCGGCTCGCGGATTCGCTCTACGACGAACACTTGGACGAGCTAAGAGAGGAAGGATTGAAAGGATGAGTGGCCGCAATGATTTTGGCGAACTGACACGAGAGTTCACAGCGAAGCGACGGGCACGTGTCGACGCAAGGAAGGACGAGCTGCGATCCGCGATGGCGTTGCACGAACTTCGTCGCGCCAGAGAAATGACGCAAGAAGCGATAGGCAAGGCCCTGAACGTCAAGCAACCAGCGGTGGCCAAGCTAGAGCGCCGCACCGACATGTACGTCTCGAATCTACGCGCCTATATCGAGGCGGTTGGCGGGAGACTGAACATCGTCGCGCATTTTCCGCACGGAGACGTGACGATCACGAACTTCTCCGAAGCCGATCAAAAAACGCCGGCGGCCTGATACTCAAGGGCGAATGAACGAGCTGAAACAAGGCGCGGTAGTCCTCGCGGCCGACGGCCAGACGTTCACGGTGGACGGTGGCCTGGCAGCGGCTTTTCGGCCGGGGGACCGGTTGGTTGCCGACTCCCAGGCCGGGCCGCTTCACATTCCGGCCGCCGAACTCCGTACCGCAACCGTTGCCGTGGATGCCGCCGCGGCTGCCTTCTCGGACATGGCCGGCGTCTCCGACGAAGCGATCATCGCTTTCTACGACCACGCCGCCAACGCGGTGGCGGACGACGACGTCTGGAACGAGGTGGCGGCGGTCAACGCCGGTGATGTGGAGAACGCGCGACGCCGCGGCCGGTCGACCACGCGCCTCGGCGTGTCGGAGTCCATGCGCGAGAAGATGATCGAAGGCCTGCGCGGGTGGGCATCGATGCCGTCGCGCCGGGGTGCGGTGCTCGACACGGTGCGCCACGATGGCTTCGAGGTCGATCTGGTCGGCGCCGCGCTCGGTGTGGTCGCCTTCGTTTTCGAAGGTCGGCCCAACGTATTGGCCGACGCCTGCGGGGTGTTGCGCGGCGGCAACACGGTTGTGTTCCGGATCGGCAGCGATGCGCTGGCCACCGCCCGGACGATCATGGCGCTTGCCATCGCACCGGCGCTGGCAAAGGCCGGGCTCCCTGCCGGAGCCGTCTCGCTGGTGGACAGTTCGGCCCATGCCGCCGGTTGGGCCCTGTTCCTGGATCGCCGGTTGTCCCTTGCGGTGGCACGCGGCTCGGGTCCGGCCGTCGCCGCGTTGGGGTCGCTCGCCCGCGGCGCAGGCACGCCGGTAAGCCTGCACGGCACGGGCGGTGCGTGGATGGTGGTATCGGACAATGTCGACGAAGATGCCGTGGAAGAGGCGGTGTTCCGCTCCTTGGACAGGAAGGTCTGCAACACCCTGAACACCTGCTGCCTAGTCAACGGTCCGGGACAGGCACGGCTGGCCGCCGCCGTTCTCCGGGGTTTGCGCCGCGCCGGACACGCAAGGGATGCCGCGTTCAAGGTGCACGTCGCGCAAGGCAGCGAACGCCTGATACCCGACTCCATGTTCGCGGAAGAGGCAGAGGTGGGTCGCGCCGGGGGACCCGTTCGCGAACCGCAGGCGGAGACCATCGCGACGGCGCATTTGGGGTTCGAATGGGAATGGGAGGGAACGCCAGAGGTCAGCATCGTCGGCGTTGGCTCCCTCGACGAGGCGGTGCGGCTCTTCAACGAATTGAGTCCACGCCTGGTCGGAACGCTCCTGTCCAACGACGCCACCGAGCACGAGCGTTTCTTCGACACGCTGAATTCCCCGTTCGTCGGCGACGACCACACCCGATGGGTGGACGGTCAGTTCGCCCTCGGCAAGCCCGAACTCGGACTATCGAACTGGCAACACGGACGGCTGTTCGGACGCGGCGGCGTCCTCACCGGTGACGACGTCTACACAGTCCGCCTGCGCTATAGGTCGGTATCCCAGGCAACGCAGGCCGGGGATTAGGAGCGCACCGGCTTCCAGCAACTCCGTTGTTGCGACATCATCTTGCTGTGCCCTGCTGCGCGGCCGCAACGCGCGAGATCATTCAATGCGGACACACCAGGCGATGGTGCTCCTCAAAGAAGCGGCCTGTGTGCAGTCGTCCGCGAGGTTTGCTCCCCGGGCGATGGGCTGCTTGAGGTGCTTCATGATGTCCGATGGCGAGCCCAGCGTTCGCCGGGCGCGGTTGAGGCGATGCGGGTCGCCGAGCATCAGCTCGCGGAGTTCCGGCTTGCGCGCCGCCACGACCTCGCCGTGCTCGGTGGGCGGGAACGCCTCGAACCAGCGCGGCGCCATCTCCGCGTCGTCCCATCCGCGGCAGACCAGCGGGTCGTGGCGGAGCCGTCACCGAAGCCGGAACGCGGCCGCCGACATTGGCGATCGGATCGGCACCGCCGGGTCGCCGTTCGAGACGGCGGATCTGCGCAGAATCGCCTGTCACGCGAGCGGACTAAGGCATTTCGAAGGCAGTCCGGATCTGCGGTGTGCGTGCGAGCCGGCTTGCACGCGGGCAACGAAGAAGGACAGAAGAGGCCGGGTGACAGTGGCCTTGACGAGCGGTACATTGGGCGGCGAAGGCCCTTGATCAACCGTTGATCGACGCGTCCTTCGAGAACCTGACTGGCCATGCGACGGAATCTATTGATCATCACCGTTGCCCTGGGCGGGCTGGGGCACGCCCAGGACGCGGAGCCGCTCCGCTGGACTCTTGACGAGTTTCGAACGCGGTGCATCCCCTTGTGGAACGACGCGCCGGACGCCGATTGCACGGTCGCGGAATTCGGCGAAGTCGCCGTGCTGGACGGCTCGACGGTCTACTTCGCCCTTTACGACGACCGATCCGGACCCATCCCCGATTGGGCGCTTACATGGGCACGGCGAGCCAACGCCCTGGTGCTTGTCAGAGCGGACCAGCCCGACTTGGAGACGGCCACCGTCCTTCACGTTCGAAAGTTGGAGCCCGAACACGGGCTAATCAACTACCATCCTCCCGAACTCATCCAGACCGACCTGGGTCCGGTGTTCTACCTTGAAGGAAGCGGTTTCGGCGACGGCAGCTTTCAGTTCGAGTACGACGAACACTGGCTCTGGCGGTTGGGAAGCCTGGTCCCGCTGGACGTGCATGGCTGGCTCTACCCGACGCGGGAGCGAATGCCCGCCGGCTTCAAGCTGAAGGGCATCGGGGACCTCCGGGACGCGTTGAGGACGCTGAAGTACGTATCCAGCAACGTGGCGCGCGATGGCGACGGCGACTGCTGCCCCACCGGGGGCACGGTCAGGATCCGCTTCGAGTGGGACGGCCTCACCCTCCGCGTCGCGGGTTTCGAGCACGATCCGCGAGAGCTTTGGCGACCGAATTAACGCGACGCAACCGCAAAGTGACAGCCGTGCGGCACCCTCAAGGCGGGTAGGACAAGGGCCTCAACGCGCGAGCCTTGCATCGAAACGGCAATCCGAAATGGGTCCAGCAGTGATCGCGCCGAAGCGTGAGTGGATCGGATTGACGATGAAGTTGCTTTCGCCGGATACAACGGCACTCGGAACTTGCAGGACAACGGAGTGTTCAAGGGCCAGCCACTGGTCTCCGATGGCGCGCGTCAGGGTACGCGGACCCGTCTGCCAATCTTGTGGCAGTTCGCTTGGGTCGATGTGCATCATCGTGTCTTCCGGAATGTAGACGGGCATCTTCCGATAGGTCTTGAGAACGTCGGCATCGCCGAGATGCACCAGCAATTCCATGCACGCGAGCGCAAGACTGTCGCCGAGATACACCGTCGGCCGGCCAGGACTGTTCCAACGACCGCCATACAACCGGGCCCCCTCTCCGGACAACATGTCCTCGGCGGTGCGAGCGAACTCGGCCGCCGCCAGCCGCCAACCCACCCGCACTAGCTGAAGACACCGTGGCGCAGTTGGCCGATGAGTTGCTCCACTTCACGCCCGCCGGTCTCTGTCGACGCTCGGCAGAGCGGTGTCTCGT
>JAPPKV010000077.1 GCA_028819775.1 Gammaproteobacteria bacterium
GTTCGCTCTGAGATCAAGAATCGCCAGATCCGCGAGGCGGGCCAACGGCGCGAGGTCGGCCACGTTGTTGTAGGGAAGCACCAGGACTTCCAGCCCGGTGCCGAGTTCCAGCCCCGTCAGGTCCCTGATGTCGTCCCATCCCAGATGGAGCTCGCGCAGCGACGCCATCTCTACCGCGCTGATGGCTTCGCCAGGCACCTTGTCCAGTTCCCGCTCGACGGCGGCGCGCAGGGCCGGATCCCGGAACGGACTCAGGTCGGCGACATCGGGGTCGGCGTTGTCGCCAACGCCGTCCCGGTCCGCGTCCGCCCACTCGCCCGGATCTACCGGAAACGGATCGTCCGCGTCCGGCGTGCCGTCGTTGTCGTCGTCGGGGTCGGCGTTGTCGCCAATGCCGTCGCCGTCGAAATCGAACCAGTCGTCCGGATCGCCCGGCACCGCATCCCCGGCGTCGACGAAGCCGTCGCCGTCCGAGTCCCGTGCCGATTCGCGGTGTCCAGCGATCTGGAACCGCAGGAGGTTCAGCGTATCGACGGCGTCGGCACCGTCGATCGCCTGCCGCGGCACGCCGCAGGGAACGTCGCCGCAGTCGACGAGAGGGCTGGAGAACACGCCGCTCAACCGGTGGTCGCCGTACGTCATCACGGTCCCGAAACCGTGCGCGCTCGCGGCGTCCGTTGCCCGGCCCCTAGGCGTCAGGTAGTGACCGCGCGACCAGCGAAAGGCACCGTAGGTTTCGCCTTGGCGAGCCGAATGCGCCAGACCCATCACGTGGCCCAGCTCGTGGGCCGTCACCAGCGCGCTTCCCGCGCCGCCGTGGACGGCGGCGTCTGCGTCCTCCCAACGGCTGCCGTTCGAAGCGCCGACCCCCGCGCAGTTGCAGGGGCCGCCGGCCTGAATCGAGACATCCGCGCCGTAGCTCTCCATCAGCTCCTCGCGACGTTCGGCGACCACCCACCCGTACTCGCCCAGTTCCGCCTCGACCATGCCGACGATGCGCAGACGGATGTCCGTGCCACTGTCCTCGAACACCGTGCCGGCCACGGTCAGCTCGTGAAGCAGCCGCGCGTGGGGATAGCCGCCCTCCTCTTCCCTGAACTCCGCCGAGTAGAACGCCAGCAAGTCGACCACCGAGGCGCCCGGGTGCGACCCGGCGTCCTGCCACGACGTTCCCGCGAGCCGCTCGTTGACGTCGCCGAAACCGTCGCCGTCGCTGTCGGTGAGGATGTCGACGAACCGGACCGGTCCCGCCTCGCCGTCGGTCGGCACAGGCCACAACGCCAGCGTCTCGTGGCGATGCCATCGCGGCGCACCGTCCGGCGCGGCGCCGACGGCCTCCTCGAGCTCCAGTTCCACGACCGCGCCCGTCTCGGCTTCGACGAGCGCGAGGCGCCATTCGTCCTGCAACTGTCCCCGGGCCGGCAGTGGGCCCAGGGATGCGCTCTCGGCTTCCCCGGCCCCGACTGACACGCGGATCTCGCCGCTCTCCGTTGCCCGGAGGCTCAGGACACCGCCCGTCAGCGTCAGGGTGCCCGGCTCGCCTTCCTCGCCCGCGACCCATTCGGCGGCGCACGGACAGTCGAACACGATGTCGCGGCGTTCGCCCGCCCCGGCGGCGAATGCGAGTCCCGTCGCGACGGCCGCGAAACACCACGCTGACTGTCTCGCCCTACCGGTCATGTTCGGACTCTCCGCGCCTGGCGTTGTCCTGCGGCCTGGGAATGGTGTCCGGTTTCGTGAAGTCGATGCCCGCCATCATGCTCGACGACGGCAGCAGCCATCCTAGCCGATCGTCGCCCTGGAGTTCGTAGGGTCCCTGCGCGGTGTCGACGTAGGCGAACACCCGGCCCGGGCCGACGGTCACGACGACCCGGCGCTTGCGTCCGTCCGCGTCGACTGCGGCGCCCCTCGCTGCGCGGGACCGGCCCGGTCCGTCCGCGACCCGGTCGATCTCGACGTCGTAGCGAATACCCAGTTGCGGAATGTCCACCAGCAGGCGGTCCCCCTCCCGCCAGCCATGGGCGGTGGCCGACGCATGGGAGACATCCACCAGCACCCGGCCCGCTGCGGACCACCGCTCCCCGAGCCGCGGCGTGCTGACGACCGAACTCTCCTCCACGACCCGCCAGAGCGGCACGGCAGCCGCCCCCGGCGGCGAGCCTTCAACCGACTCCAGGTGCGGCTCGGTCGGCGGCGGGCCCGGTTCGACGTCAACATCCTGCGGTAGCGGAGGCTTCGACCCCGATCCGAACCAGACCAACGCAGCGGCGGCACCGATCCCCGCCAGCAGCCAAAACCCGAAATGGAGCGCCCGCCTGCCTGGCGCCGTCGACCGCCGCTCGCTGTTCCGGCCCCCGCAACTTCCGGCGCCCACTTCAGTCCACATCCTCCCCGCCGAGGTAGAAGCGCAGCCGAACGCCGGCCACCGACCCGGTGCCGCCCGGCGCGGTGTCCGCGACATGAACCGTCCAGGCACCCTCCGGGCTTTCGCGGTAGAACGCGTTGCTCAGCAGATGCCAGCCCCGAAGTTCCCGCATGCCGTCGAGAGCCGCGTTGAAGGGCGGGTTGACCACGCTGGCCGTCCCGGCGGGCGAGCGCAGCGTCACACCGAGTTCCGACACGTTGGTATGACTCGCGGAAACATCCAGCACAACGGCCTCGATGGACCCGGCGACGCCGGCGACCGCCACCTCGACCGACGCGCCCGCCCCGTCCGCGTCGGGTATCGCCAACGCGGCCTGCGCCGTCACGCCCGAGTCGAACCAAGCGGACTCGACGAACTCTCCGAGGCTATCTGGAACGTGACTACCGGCCATCGCCACAGCCGCGTCGACATCGACCGCGCCGAAGCCGTAGAAGTTGTGGAAGCCGTAGCCGGCGCCGTTGGTCCGCCAGGCGTGCTGGGCGACGTAGGGTGTACCGTCGAAGGCGGCGCGCACCTCGGCGATGTGCGGATCGATCCGCCGCGCCGTCGACGCCAGGATGTGCTTGACGTCGCGCCAGGTCAGTGCCGGATTGACACCGAGAAGCACCGCGACGGCACCGGCAACCGCAGGGGACGCCGACGACGTGCCGCCGAACGCGCTGACGTAGTCGCCGTCGGTGTTCAACGGATGCGCGCTCGCCAGCCGGTTCTGGGGGTATTCGCTGTATCCCCCGTGCGCGCCGGCCTGATCCGCGGTGACCATCGCCGGCGATGCCACGCCATCCTCGCCGGACGGGCCGACGACCCAGAGGTTCGCGCCGGCGTTCGAATACGACGACTTGACGTCGTCCGCGTTGAAGCCGCCCACGACGACGAGCCAGGGCAGGTTCTGATCCGGGTCCGCGTTCGACGCGATGCAGCCGGTCTCCCGGTTCAGCGGATGGGTTCGGCCGCACAGGGCGAATTCATTGCCCGCCGCCTTCACGTACACGGCGCCCCGGCCGGACCGAAGCGCCTTGGTTCCCGTCTTGAAGAGGCGCACGAACTCCTCGCCCGAGTTCTCGCCGGGCGCCTCGATGCCGAAGCTCATGTTGAACACGTCGACGCTGGCGGAATCCGGTGCCGCATCGCTGCCGCCGAGGCTCATGAGCATCGCGGTCTCGAAGCCGCCGCCAAACTCCCCCTCGCCTTCGAGGTCCAGCGCTTCCGACGGGTTGAAGCCGACCAGCGCGACGTCCGGCGCGACGCCCCGACCGCCGACCCCGTTGTCCGCCACCATGGCCGCAATGCCCGCGACGCTCGTGCCGTGATCGCCCAGCAACCCGAAATTGAACGGCTCGTCCGCCACCGCACCGAACGGCGCCAGGCGTTCGTAGGCGAAGTTGTACGAACCCTTCCCGGCGGCGTTGGCGGCGAGGTCCGGGTGGCAGGTCTCCAGCCCCGAGTCGACGACAGCGAGCTTGACGCCGGCACCGGACACCTCGGCCGCTATTGCGCCGGACATGCGAAGATCCGCTCCCGGCATCCCGCCGCGGTCGGCGAACGCCGCTTGTCCGGTGTTGACCAGATGCCACTGCTCGTCGAACAGCGGATCCGCACCGTCCGTCGCCGTCGGCGAAGGCGCCTCGCAGCGGACGGCGACCCGCCCGGCGGCATCGGTCGCAAAACCGTCGAAGAACACGTTCGCCGCTTCCGAGCCGAACGCCGTCGACGCGGGTTCCTCGCCCAGATACGCGCGCACGTAGTACGCCTGGCGAGGAGCGAGGTCGGCGGTCGGCACGACGAACACATGCGGCTCGAGGAACACCGTGAACAGATCGCCGTCGCCTTCCACTTCCGCCATCCCCAGCGTCCGCACGTCCGTTGCGAAACGCCGGTCGGTGGACCACTCCGCGACTAGGGGCGACGTCTCCCCGGAGGAGTTCAGCGCGCCGAGCACCAGCAGCACGCCATCCTCGGACAACGCGTAGCCGAACATGAGCAAACTCAGTTCGGGCACCTCCCCGTCATCCCCGGCCTCCTCGATCACGGCCGCGCCACCGTCCCGAATCGTCAGCGTCGCCGCAGTCGGCGTTCCCTCCCGCGCGTTGCCGGCGATGGCTCCAAGGCCCACCTCGATGGTCTCGTCCGACTCCTCGTCGAAGTCCCGGTAGACGTCGATAACCGCGGTCGCGATGTCGCCGCTCGGCGGAACAGTCAAAGTCCGGCGGTCCACCGCGTAGTCGACGCCCAAGGTCGCGCTTCCCCCGAAGTCCAAGTCGACCGCAACGGGCCCGACGGCGTACCTGTCGAGGCGCACGTGCACTGCAATCTTCGCGTTGGCCGACTCATCCACCGCCGTGCTGCCCAGGGCCAGGGAAACGGTCGCCGGTCGCGACGGCCAGGGCTTTTCGTGGGGCGCGTCGCCGCAGCCGGCCGCCAACCCGAAGGCCGCGACGGCGCATGCCCGGGCGACGGTGCGCAGCATCATTTCCAGTCGATCCGGGGGCGGCGCAGGCGCACTGCGGCGGCGGGCGCGCCCGGCATTTCGCGCACCCGCGCCACTGCTTCGGCGGGGTGCAGATCCAAAGGCAGGTCGAAGATCGCGAAGCCCAGCGAGTCGAACCTCGTTACGCGGCGCGCACCGAGCGCTTCGGCGACGGTTTCGACCGCCACGTTCCCGTCGAGCGAGACGCGGATGCTCGGCAGCAGGGATCTGAACCGGCGTCTCTCGGGATCGAATACGATCCGGGACCGCGGACCCTCTTTCGGTGCCGCGGCGCGGTAGGTCTCGCCGTCGTAG
>JAPPKV010000402.1 GCA_028819775.1 Gammaproteobacteria bacterium
GGCGTGTCGGCGGCGAACTGCGTCGCGGCCATGCTGACGCCCGCCTTCCAGCCGCGCACCTCCCTCCCGGCGAGATAGTATTCGTCGAGACCGCGCGATGCTCGCCGCCGGGCGCGCAGCCCGAGCGTCACCGATCCGGCGACGAAGGCGATCAAGATCACGAAGTCCCAATGGGACATTGGCAATTCCCTGCACGTTTCGGTTCGCTACCGGTCGTGCTGACTCAAGCCTTGCTTGTCCTGCAGTTTCACGCATCGCAGGATCCCTGGGAAGTTGAAGAACGCCTCTAGCGCCTCTTTGGCGTTTGAATCGAGCGCGGAGTATGATCGCAGTACTTGGCAGACATGGATGTGATGCCGATATGCCAGCAGCGAATCGAAGACCACGGAGCAGGTCCGGCAATCGCCGGTCGCGTCGAGGCGGCGGTTTCTCCTTCAGTTCCTTTATGGGCGGCGTGGTGCTCGGCGGGGCCGTTGTGCTCGCCATCAGCTACCAGACCGGAACGCCGTCATCGGGCGGCGCAAGCCCCGATGCGGCGCCGGTCGAGGAGCACGTTGCGACGAACATCGACTGGGAGTTCATCGACAGGCTACCCAACACCGAGGTCAAGACCGGTGTCGAGCCCGCCGAACAACCCCCTGTCGCCGAATCGGGACCCAGGGAATACGTTCTGCACGCCCCGCAGTTCCTTCGCGAGGAAGATGCCCAAGTCATGCAGGCGGAACTGATGCTCGACGGGATGCCGGCCAGCCTCCAGACGAGTCCACGGGACTTGGGCGGGGCCTGGTACCGGGTACTGGTTGGACCGTACTCCACCGAACCCGACGCGCAAAAGGCGTTGGATCATCTTCGAGAACGCGACATCCCCGCGCAGATCCTCGCCCGCCCCCTGTCGGTGGCAGCGCCCGCCACCTAGAAGGCTTGGCGGCTCTGCCGCCCCAGCGGCAGCCCGTCGTGAGCGACGGGCCGACCGGTCTCCCCAAGGCGGCTTGGGAACGGCGCGCTAGCGTCGACGGGTGCTAACGCCAGAACGAGACCGCGTCGATCGACCCCTTACAGCTTGACGCCCACCGCCACGGCGTAGCTGGAATCCGTCTTGCGCCGACCGGCCGGCGGCGAGGTTTCGTGCTGCAGGTCGACGCGCAATGCGGCAAGCCAGCGGCTGTTCACGTGGAACCGGATGCCGGTATCCGAGTCCCAGACCGAGCTGGGTTCTTCGTCGAGTATGTGCAGCAGTTGGTTGTTGTGGAACAACTCCAGGCGATCGGCGACGAGCCAACGGTTGAACTGCAGCCCCCACCGCACCGCCGGGTTGTTGTCGGACTCATTCGGCCCACCACCGTCTGCCAGCGGACCCAGCCGGACTTCCTCGAACACCCGGCTGACTCCGGCGTCCGTGCGTAGTGCCCCGCGATCCGACTCCCAGAAGGTGTGACCCACACCGGCTCCGGTGGTGGCCCGCTGGTCGATGTCCTTGATCGGATCCTGGAAGTACTCGAAGTTCGCGACGGCGTACCAGGTATCGCGGTACTTCCAGCGCAGGTTGTAGTCGACATCGAGGTGATCCTTGGTCGTGGTCGTTACGAGGTCCGAGCTCCGCGCGTCCACTTGTGCCCGGGCCTTGTGCACCACCACGCCGAGTACGTTGTCGAAACGCGCTCCGTGTCGCTCGACGCCGGCAACGAAGTTGAGGTCGGCGGCCCGGGTATTGCCGGTCGCCACCGCCACACCCAGATCGGCACGGGCTCGCCAGCGGCCACCGGTCGGATCCACAGACGTCGTGCCGGTGTTGGTTTCTTCAACGGCGTCCCCTCCCTGAGGATGCGGCGCATCCGTTTCTTCCACGCGTTCGACCCGCGTTCGTGGCACGGTCACAACCCCGACCTCGGGCACATTGATGGCGACAACGTCCGCGCCGACGTCAACGAGGTCGCCCGTCAAACGGTCGCCGTTCGTGAAGTGCACGACATCTGCGACGCCGGGCGACGTCGACAGCAGGGCAACCATGGCAATTGCCGGCAAAGAGAAAGAGGATTTGCGGTGCATGGACTTCGCACCTCCTTGTTGTCCAGCGTTGGACTTTAGCCGCTACGCTGGCCAGCGTCATGCCCAAACGCCGACGCTGGGCACCCGACTGACGTTTGCATTGCCTCAGCACGGGCGACGGCGCCCTTCCGGGCCCGTTAGGTTCGTCGTTCGAGCTTGTCGTGCCAGGCAATGGTTGAATTTCGTCCGGGCACTCCCCACTATCCGGTTCCCGCTCAAGTGACCCAAACCCCGTGGACCAGTTCAACGGAACGACCATCGTCTCTGTCCGTCGCGGCCCCGATGTCGTGCTCGGCGGCGACGGGCAGATCTCGATGGGCAATACCATCGTGAAGAGCAACGCGGTCAAGGTCCGCCGGTTGCGGGATCACTCCGTGCTTGCGGGTTTCGCGGGCGGGACGGCCGATGCCTTCACGCTCTTCGAACGATTCGAGGGGGCGCTCGACAAGTACCACGGCAACCTCACCCGGGCGGCCGTCGAACTCGCCAAGGACTGGCGCTCGGATCGCGTGCTGCGCCGTCTGGAGGCGCTGCTGGCGGTCGCCGGCCGCGACAGCTCGCTCATCGTCACCGGCAACGGCGATGTCATCGAACCCGAGGGCGGGCTCATCGCCATTGGCTCCGGTGGCCCCTTCGCGCAGGCCGCCGCCCGCGCAATGCTCAACGAGACGGAGCTGTCGGCACAGCAGATCGTCGCCAAGAGCCTCGAGATCGCCGCGGAAATCTGCATCTACACCAACCGACACACGACCATCGAAACACTATGACCCTGATGACCCCGCGCGAGATCGTGCACGAACTCGACAAGCACATCATCGGCCAGGACCAGGCCAAGCGCGCCGTCGCCATTGCACTGCGCAACCGCTGGCGGCGAATGCAACTCGACGACGAACTCCGCGAGGAGGTCACGCCAAAGAACATCCTCATGATCGGCCCCACGGGCGTCGGCAAGACCGAAATCGCCCGGCGCCTTGCGAAGCTCGCCAACGCACCGTTCATCAAGGTCGAGGCGACGAAGTTCACCGAGGTGGGCTACGTCGGACGCGATGTCGAGTCCATTGTCCGCGACCTAACGGACGTCGCGGTCAAGATGCTGCGGGAACAGGCCATGGACCGGGTCCAGCCACGGGCGGAGGATGCAGCGGAGGACCGCATACTCGACGCCCTGCTGCCAGAGCCGCGCGGCGTTCCGGAGGCCGCCACGCCAAACCAGCCGATGCGGGAAATCGCCGAGGAGTTGGCCCGAGGGGCCGACGTGGCGATGGAACCGCACGGCGGGCCCGAAACGGAAGTCCCCCGCGGCAACTCCTCCACCCGGCAGATGTTCCGCCAGCGACTACGCAACGGCGAACTCGACGACAAGGAGGTCACCATCGAGATCGACCACGCCGCCATCGGCGTGGAGATCATGGCGCCACCCGGAATGGAAGAATTCACGGGACACCTACAGAGCATGTTCTCGAACATGCAGCAGAAGAAACGCCAAATGCGGCTGAAGATCCGCGACGCCATGCGACGCCTCTGCGAAGAAGAGGCGATGAAGCTCGTCAACGAGGACGAATTGAAGACCCAGGCCATCGACGCGGTGGAGCAGACCGGCATCATTTTCCTCGACGAGCTCGACAAGGTCGCCAAGCGTAGCGAAGGCGTCGGCGCCGACGTCTCCCGGGAAGGCGTGCAGCGCGACCTGCTGCCCCTCATCGAAGGATCCACGGTCAACACCAAGTACGGCATGGTGCGCTCGGACCACATTTTGTTCATCGCCTCGGGGGCGTTCCACTTCGCCAAGCCGTCGGATCTGATCCCGGAGTTGCAGGGCCGCCTGCCTATCCGGGTGGAACTCGCGGCGCTGACGGCGGAAGATTTCCGCCGCATCCTGTCAGAGCCGGACGCCTCGCTCACCGAGCAGTACAAGGCGCTGCTCGAAACGGAGGGCGTGACCATCGAGTTCGAGGACGAGGCCCTGGTACGCATCGCCGAGATCGCCTGCGAGGTCAACGAGCACACCGAGAACATCGGTGCGCGACGCCTGCACACGGTGATGGAACGGCTGCTAGACGAGGTCTCCTTCGAGGCCGGGGACGGCAAGGGCTCAACGGTGATCGACGCCGCCTACGTGGACGGCCACCTAGCCGACATCGCCCGCGACCAGGATCTGTCCCGCTACATCCTGTGAACCCCACCGGAATCACCTACCACAAGACCTCCAAAACCCTGGAGCTGACCTACGCGGGCCGGCCATCCGCGACCGTGCCCGCCGAACTGTTGCGCGTCTACTCGCCATCCGCGGAAGTACGCGGTCACAGCGACGCCGAGCGGGTACTCCAGACGGGCAAAAAACACGTCGGCATAGACCGCATCGAAGCCGTCGGCAACTACGCGATCCGCATCGTGTTCGACGACGGCCACGACACGGGGATATATTCCTGGAGCTTTCTGCGCGACCTCGCCGACAACGAAGCGGATTACTGGCAACGGTATCTCGACGAACTCGAGGAGAAAAACGCGTCGAGGCTGCCCGCGATCCCGGTGGGCCAGTGGACGCCGCGCGGTTAACACGGCCCGGACGGGCGCACGCTCCTCCGGACACCGGATTCGCCGACGGCAGGTAAACTAGCGAAACCACCTCGGACGGAGAGGCGCGGCGGGCGACCACAAGGGTCGCCCCTACGAACCATGGACAAGACGGTCGATTTCGGGGCCGAGCGGGTTACACCTGCGGAGAAAACGCGCCGCGTCGGCGGCGTGTTCGACGCCGTCGTGGATCGCTACGACGCCATGAACGACATCATGTCCCTAGGCACGCACCGGCTGTTCAAACGGGTGGCTGTGGAAATGGCGCGTCTGCGCCCCGGACAGCTTATCCTCGACCTTGCCGGCGGGACCGGCGACATGACGGCCTTGACGGCCCCGATGCTCGGCGAACGGGGCCGAGTCGTGCTCGCCGACATCAACGGCGCGATGCTCGCTAGGGGACGCGACCGTTTGCTCGACGAAGGGGTCGCGAACTTCGCGGCGGTTCAAGCCCGGGCCGAGTCGCTGCCGTTTCCGAACGACTGTTTCGACGCTGTAGTCGTTGCTTTCGGCGTGCGCAACTTCACCGACAAGGAAGCGGGCTTGAGGGAAATGCACCGGATCCTGC
>JAPPKV010000398.1 GCA_028819775.1 Gammaproteobacteria bacterium
ATCGTCGACTCTGCCATTGCGTCCCTTGCCGGGAGGCTCAGCTATTCTCGAGTGCCCGTCGGTCAAACAGCCGCGTCCGGTCCCGAAGACAACCGGGGATCGTTCACGCTGGACTACCGACGAACCGACACCGGATCGACCCGGTCGCACACCGGCATTGACATGTCATTGTCGACCGGTGGAATGACGGACCGGCTAACCGGGGGCGATCTGCAGAACGTGATCGCGGGACTGCAATACAACGTCGAGTTCGAAGGACGTATACAGATCGATTCGCTGGACGGATCCTTCGGATTTCGTACGACAACGCCGTTCTCGGGCCAGCTGGGAGACTTCCCCACTACTGGGGAACTGCGTCTGGAGACGCAGGATTCCGCTGCCGTGGTCGCGCCCGCCGCGGACGTTGACGTTGCAAACCAGCACGCCGCCTACAGGGTCGACACCACCGGCACCGGGCAATTCTCCGATCCGGTGTCCGTGCCGTGGGTTGACTGGATTGCCGGTTCGCTCTTCAACTGGCACGGGTTCATTCGCAACCTCATAATCGAGCCGCGCCGCCCGGTCACGACCGACTCACTGAGCGCCGTGGCGGACTTCTACAACCCGCAGCAAAAGCAACTCTCGTTCACCTACGAATGGCTCATTGGGAACATCGCCCACACATTCGATTCGCGGCCCGAGATACTGCCGTCGGAATACACTGCCAAGGGGTCGATAGGGCTGCGGTTGATCGTGTCCGACGGAACGATCGCAGATATATGGACGCTCAACCGGACGATCCTGAACAGTGCGCCGCGGTTAGACGCGGTGATCGGACCCGATGCGCCCGACACGACCCATGACATCATGGTGGACCACGTTACGAGCGACGCCGATGCCGACAGCGTGTCGGTAAGCTACCAGTGGCAGGTGAACGGACAGCTCCTGGAGGACGAGACAGGCGCCACGCTCCCGGCCGGACGCCACCGGAAGAACGATGTCGTGCGCGTCGTGGTGAACGCCGACGACGGCGAATCGACCACGTCGCAGACGCTCTCCGTCACCACCGTGGATGCCGTGCCCCGGATCCAGTTGTCTGGCGTTCCCGGCACGGTTTCCTACGCAAGCCCGGTGGAGTTCGCCGCTACCGTATCGGACCCCGACGGCGACGACGTGAGCCAGTTCCGCTTCGGGATGGAGTACGGGCCTGTGGGCATGAATGTCGATCCGCAGACGGGCCGGATCGCCTGGTCGGGCAAGATGCCAATGTTCGGCCCCGAAATGTTCGTTCATTGGCAGGTCGGCTCATCGAGCGAAGCGTCGGTTTCTGCTGCCAGTACCGTCCGGCTGGTGGATCCGGGGAGGCCCTATCCGCTCATGCGGACCTCAGTCGGTTCGCCCGCCGAGGATCGATTGTTCGTCGGCGATTTCGATGCGGACGGCGACGAGGAAATCCTCGTGCACGATCAGTTCAGGACGGTGTTCATGATCGAGTGGGACGGCGAAGACTACGTCCAGTCCTGGGCGCACCCGTTTTCCGTTCACGAATACGGCATCGATGCGGTGGCGAGTGCCGACATCGACGGCGACGGCCGGCATGAGATCTTTCTGCACGCCGAAGACCGCATGGTCCGTCTTGACGGGGAAACGCGTCACGTCAGCGCGACGGCCGAGGTGCCGCGCGCCCTTACGTTCGCGCAGGATCTGCACGTGGCGGACCTCGACGGCGACGGCTCATGGGAAGTCGTGTTCATGGCAGACGCCGACGGTCCCGAATCCCGCCTGGTCGTTCTGTCGGCGGACGACCTGTCGCTGCGCTGGCAATCGCCGCCGGGCCGTCTCGGATGGTTCCTCGACGTGGGTAACGTCGATCGCGACCCGGCGCTCGAAATCGTCGTGTCCGGCGGATACGCGTACGACGGGACCACCCGCGAGCTGGAGTGGAGCCATCCATCCACATCGGACCCCCGAAGTTTCCGCACCGGTACGGAGAACGACGTCACGACCGCGGACCTTGACGGGGACGGCGTGGAAGAGGTCGTGGGTTACCTTGACAAGGTGCCTTCGAGCCCGGCTCTGGAGGCGATTCGAATTCCGAGCGGCGATCGGCTGGGTGCTTCGACTCCATTAAACAATTACTTTGTTCGCTTGCCGTGGATCGAGGACGTCGATCAGGATGGCGTACCCGAGCTGTTTGGGGAGACAGGGCGAGACCTTATCTTCGCTTACCGCTACGATTCAAGTGTCGACGAATTCGTGCGGACCGCGGAGGTTCAGTCGCCGCACCTTGCCGCTGCGTTCGGGGCGGGTGACCTTGACCGCGACGGTCGTCCCGAGATCATGTGGGGCGGCTCGCCACAAGGCTTGAACGACACGGGGCTGTACAGTGTTGCGGAGTTCGACGGGAACTTTCACCTGGAATGGACGCAGCCGGCAGACCGGCAGTGGGACGACATCTATCTGGGTGGTCGTCCCGTATCCGGTCCGACCACGGGTGAGGATCGGCTGCTGTTCGTCTCGGGCGCCCCCGTCCGGCTCGACGCCAATCCCCACAGCGACGCACCGCGGATCGTCTTTCTCTCCCCGTCCTCCGGTAGCATCAGCCTCGGTCCACGCTTGGACGGCGGTCACCCGCCGCAACCGAACTATCGCTGGTACATCGGCGCCGCTGATACGACCGACTATGATCGCGACGGCGTGAGCGAAGTGCTGATGAGCATGAGCCATGCGTTCGACATGGGTCGCCTCGTGGCATTCGACCCGGTCAACTCGCTCGACGAATGGTCTGTCGCCGGACCCGAATCCATCACCTACACGCCGCTCGTGAGCGCCGACTTCAACGGCGATGGTTTCGACGATTTGCTCACCCGGTCCGCCGTCTACGACATGGTTGAGGGCACGGTCCTCTGGGAGCCGGACTCCTACCAGCTCGAGGGCGCGAGAATCGCGGCCGGCGACCTGGACGGCGACGGTCGCGCGGAAATCGTCTACGCCGACCAGGTCGGGCGCCTGAACATTCTCTCGCCGGGCGGCGCAGGCGCCGGATCCCCGCCCCGCGTCGTCGCGCTCGATCACGATCGCGTCTTCGACCTGATCGCCGCCGATACCGATCACGACGGCAGGGACGAGATCCTGGTGGTGAGCAACCGCACAGGCCATGTCGAGAGCCAGGCCATCTTCAGATTCGATGCACAGGGACAGCTCCTGAATTCATTCCTCGTCGGGGTCGGGCCGTTATGGGATCCGGTGCGCCTGCTTGTGCTGCCGGGTGCCGGTCGAAAGCAGGTTGTGCTGACCGTCAGCAGTTTTTTCAATTACGAGACGAGACTCGTGTCCTTCGATCCGGTCACAGGGACCAGGCTTTGGGAATCGCCGGAGCTGCTCGGCGTCGTTTCACCCGACAGCCTTCACTACGTCGACGTCGAAGGCGAGCCGAGATTGGCGATCGGCACCAGCCGCGCGTTGTACCTCACCCGCTGACCCGGAACACGCACGCTTCACGATTCCCGGATGATCGGGAAAACTCTTCCCGGTTAGACTGTGTGGATGAGGTTCAAGTCGCTTGTCATGGTAGTACCGGGAACGCCGCAATGAACGTTGACAGGTCAATTCCTGTCAGTCCCACTCCTTCTCGACACCGGCCGAATTGGTCAGGAAGCCCAGCAGGCAACCATTGGAGCCGTCGCGAAGCTGGTGGCACCGCACCGAGACGGTGTCGCCGACCTTGACCTCGTCGGGCTCTACGCCGTTTCGGACCAGCCCGTCTGCGCCCGCCGATTCAAGCGCCCAGACGGCTAACTCGCCGTAATCGCCGGTCGCTTCAGCGCACGACGGGCTGGTTGCTGGGTCGTGTCACGCGCCAGGAGATCACCGAGTACCTGCACGGTCACAGCGGAGCCACCGACGGCACGTGTTCGGCTACCTCAACCACATGCGACAAGCGCACCACGCAGTTCGTGTACGACACCGACGAATGGCTCGTCACGCAGGAGATCCTCGAACCAGACAACGCCGAGTGGAAGCTCACGAGCACCAACACCTACGACACGCACGGCAATCTGGACTCGGTCGCGGTCAGCGGCGGGAGCAGCACGCACGAGACCAACATCACAAGCCGGACCACGGACCCGAGGTGGGATGCGCGCGGTCAGTTCATGAACCGACTGACCAATGCAAAGAGCCACCACACCACTTTCGCGACCGATGCCAAGTTCGGTGTCGTCACCACCGAGACTGACCCGAACGGCGACAGCACGGTGCGAACCTACGACACCTTCGGGCGGTTGACGCGCGAGACCCGCCCCGGCGGCTCGGTGACCAACGTCTACCGTGCCTGGTGCAGCTCCGCGACCTGTCCCACGGACGGCAAGACCAAGGAGGTCACGACGGTGAGCGGCCAGCCCGCGCAGGCTGTCATCTACGACGCGCTCGGGCGCGAGACGTTGCGTGCCACGGTCGCCTGGACGGCCGATTCGGCCACCTCCGCCAACATCGCCGTGGTGGATACGCAGTACGACACGCTCGGCAACGTCTGGAAACGCAGCCGCCCGTACTTCCACAACGCGACGCCGGTGTGGCACGTGTTCCAGTACGATGTCCTGCACCGTCAGACGCGCGAGACCGCCCCGGGCAGCCGGGCGACGAGCACCGTGTACGCCGGGCTTCAGAGCACGGTGACCAACGCGAAGAGCCAGGACAAGAAATACACGCGCAACGTGCGTGGTGAACTGGTCGCAGTCGAGGACGAGGAAGAGAACTCGATCGCCTACACGTACGACCCGTTCGGGAACCTGCTCACGACGGTGGACTCGGAAAACAACACCACCACGAACACCTACAACATCCGGGGCTTCAGGGAATCCACCCGCGATCCCGATGCCGGTCTCATCGACTACGAGTACAACGTGCTCGGGGAGCTGGTCGAGCAGACCGACGCCAAGAGCCAGACCATCGCGTTCGTGTACGACGTGCTGGGGCGCATGACCGAACGCGACGACATTGAGGGGACCGGTGGCGTGACCACCTGGACCTACGACACCGCGACCAACGGCAAGGGCCGGATCCACACCGTCGACGGCTCGGAGGGCGACGATCACGCGTATACATACGACTCAAACGGCCGGCTCACCCGACACCGCACCACGATCGACAGCACGAACTACGACCTCAACTACACGTACGACACCA
>JAPPKV010000313.1 GCA_028819775.1 Gammaproteobacteria bacterium
TGAGTTCGAGGTAGGAGAGTCCCAGGCCGCCGTGGGCTTCGGGAATGACGACGGCGGTCCAGCCGAGTTCGGCGATCTGTTTCCAGAGTTCCTCGTCATGCGGCGCGTCGCCATCGAGAATGGCGCGCACGGCGGAATAGGGACATTGCTCCTGGAGAAAGCCGAGCGCCTGCTCCCGAAGCAGGTTCTGCTCGTCGGAGAATTCAAAGTTCACGGGACTTCCTCGCGTTTCGTGGGCAGTGGGAGGGCGTTGGGGTCGATTGTAACCGTCCGGGCGGGATCATGGTCCCAAATGCAGTAGCCTGCGGCTTTTTCGGCTCGGATGTCTTGGAGTTGACCGGCAAGACTGGTACTTTCGGCCATTCGCGTCCGAAGGGAACTCGGCTGCGGGGACCGGTCAAGTGGCCGGTGGTGATGAGAGGGGGAGGAGCATGGTCTCGACAACGACCGCAGTCGACTGCGCTCCGGCGACGCGTCAAGCGTTCGCGGATGCGCACTTGACCTCTCGTCCTGCCCGTATGGCCATCGGCTGATGCCTGACGCCGATTTCGAAGCGAACTGGGCCCGGTCCCGGGCGTTGCCCATGTTCCGGGAGGGCAAGATTCCCCCGGAACGGGACCGCAGCGTGAGTCAGGACGACAGCGGCTTCCGCGATGTCGTGACGCTGCTTTTCCGGTCGTGGCCGTATATCCGGCCGCAGTTGCTGGGGCGCTGGTGGTACCCGTGGCGCGGGGCCGACGAGGAAGTCGCGGACCTGGTAAGCGGCGACGGCTATCAGTTCGGCTACGCGCCGTTCCTGGTGGCGCTGGTCGCGGCGGTCGGTCCGATGTCCGGGTGGGTGCCGGCGACCTTCGAGTGGCCGATGTACCTGCTCTACGTGCCCGTCTTGACCATGGTCGCAGCCATGTTCGCGATGGCCTTCCTTCGGGGAAGGGCGCAGCTAGTCGGCACGATCGCCCTCCTGCTTGGCGGCATCGGCACGAACGTGATCGCCAGCTTTTTCATCGAGGGCTACGCGTCGACCCTCTACGGTGCGTCGGTAACCGTGGCGTGTATCGCCGGGTGGATGCTGCAGTTCCGGGTGCGTGAGGGCCGCATCGAATACCGGGTGCGAATCGGCGCCCATTTGGTCTACTTCTACGCCATCAACTTCACGCAGCGCTTCATCGGCTTGGCGCTTAGCGTGATCCTCGCGGACCTTCTGAACCAGAATCTGCTGCAAGCGGAGCCGCTGGCGCCGGCGTTGGCGGAACTGTTCGGCGTACCCGAATGGACGCAGGCGTACATCGAGGAGTTGACCGACGAGCAGCGCCGCTGGTTGATCTGGATCTACGTCTACCTCGCCCTGGGATCGCACCTGGTCCAGTTGCCGCTGCGGATCATCAACCCGTACTACAACATGTGGATCATGCAGCGCATCAACCAGGATCTGCGGGTGGCGCTCCTGTCGCGCTGGCACCAGCTCTCGCTCAGCTACCACAGCGAGCACCGCACCGGCGACTCGATCTTCCGCATCTACCAGGACAGCGCCATGGTGACTGCCGTCATCGGCCATCTCATCGGCATGACGCTGGCCATGATGAGCTACTACAGTTGCGTGGCGCTGGTGACGCTCTTGAACCCTTGGCTCGGCCTGGCCGCCGCAGTGTTGGTCGCGCCCGCGCTCCTTTGGGCGCAGTGGGCCATGCCACGGATGCGCACCCGGACGCTGGTCTACCGGGCGGCGACGTCGGACGTTACGTCCACCATCCAGGAGAGCTTCGGCGGCATTCGCCTCATCAAGGCGTTTGGCACCGCCGGGCGCATGCAGCGCCGACTGGAGGAGGACTCGGTGGTCGCTTTCAACGCCGCCTTCCGCGTGCGCCACCTGATCGCCATCGTCACCATCGTCATGTATTCGGTCGCCGCCATGTTCGTGGCCGGCAGCAGTTCGTTCATGGCGTGGTGGTCCAACCAGGGCAACCCCGCTTGGGCGCTCGAGCTGATCGCCCTCGTGGGGATCAGCTTCGTGGCGTGGAACTTGGCGACCTTCAGTTGGACCCGGGATCAATTCCACGAGGCGACAGGCGACATCCGCAAACTGCTGCGGGACTGGATGACCGCCCAGGACATGGCCATGGGGCTTAGGCGCGTGTTCGACATCCTGGATATCGAACCGGACGTGCAGGACCGGCCCGACGCGGTTCCGCTGACAACGTTCGAGCGGGAAATCCGCTTCGACGACGTGAGTTTCGCCTACGAGGCCGACCGCCCGGTACTCGACGGCGTGAGCTTCACCGCGACGCCGGGGACCATCACCGCCGTCATCGGTCCCACGGGGTCGGGCAAGAGCACGCTGATGGCACTCCTGTTGCGGCTATTCGATCCAGATCGGGGTGCGATCACAATCGACGGTCGACCCCTTGACGACTACCAGCTTGACTCGCTGCGCGGCAACATCGCCATCGCCCTGCAGGAGAACGTCCTGTTTGCCATGTCGGTACGGGACAACATCCGCTACGCCGCACCCAACGCCAGCGACGAAAACGTGATGGAAGCGGTGCGCGTTGCGGCCATGGACGACTATGTGGCCGGTCTCCCGAACGGTATCGACACGGTGCTTTCCGACCGAGGCGGCAGATTGTCCAGCGGCCAACGACAGCGGTTGTCGATCGCCCGGGCAGTGGTGCGGGACACGCCCGTGCTCGTGCTCGACGAACCCACGGCGGCGTTGGACGCGGCGACCGAGCATCGCGTCATGCAGCGCCTTGCCGAATGGGGCGAGGGCCGGGCGATCTTCCTCATCACGCATCGGATCTCGACCATCCGTCGCGCCGACAACATTCTCTATCTGGATGGCGGTCGCATTGTCGAGAGCGGCAACCACAACACCTTGATGTCGAGGGAAGGCGGTCGCTACCGCGCTTTCGTGGAGGCCGAGTCCACCCTGATCGATACGACGCGCGGTCTAGGGGTGGAGAGCTAGGCAATGGCGGAAGGCGTCGACCAGTCCGCTGGCGAGCAGTTTGGCACCGGCACGGCGCCCACCGGGTCTTGGGGCCCCGCACCGCAGGACGATCTCGACGCCCGAGCAAGCCGCATCGACACCCGCACCCGGATCGGGGAGCGGGAGGCATTGGGCATCATTCTTCGCGCCGCCGCCTACATCCGCTTCTTCGGGTGGCGATACGCAGCCAAGTTCGCCATGAAGCTCGGCGCCTACATCATCGGCCTGGGGCTTTTGCCGTGGCCCACGAAGATGCTCACCGACCATGTCGTGCTGGGCAAGCCTATCGAGGAAGCGACGGACTATCCGCCCTATTGGCAACCCGTCATCGAATTGTGCCAGGGATGGTCTTCGCTGGAGATTCTGGCCCTTCTGCTTGGCATCGGCGGGGGGTTGGTGCTGCTGATCGGACGCTACGTCACCGGCTACAACGACGACGTGGAGGCCGGGCTCGCACAGGGCCACGACTACGCAACGCAGGTCGAGAACAAGATCCACGGCGGCCACAGCACATTCGGTGGTCTTTGGGGCTACGTCGAGTTCAAGATCGAGGCGCGGCTTACCCAGGCACTCAACCACACCCTGCGGGCCCAGTTGTTCAGTCGCATCGGCGCGCTTTCCATGACCCAGCTCGAGGACCAACGCATCGGCGACTCGATCTACCGCGTGCTCTACGACGCGCCGCAGATCAACGAGGTTTTCTACGAAATCACCCACACGCCGTTCATGTCCACGTTCCTCTACGGCCAGGCGATGCTCACGGCGATCGCCACCTATTCCTACTCCGACATGCCCGAGATGTTCTGGATGACGGCGGCGCTGTTCCCGACGTGGTTCGGGCTTTCCCTTCTATTCACGCGCATCGTGCGTCGTCGGGGCCAGGCCGCACGTGCGGCCGGCGCGCTGACGACGGGCACCATCGAAGAGGGCATGGACAACGTGCTGGCCGTCCAGAGCCTCGGCAGCAATGCCACGGAGCGTGATCGCTTCGACGCCGACAGCAAGGAGTCCTTCCGGCGGCACCGCGCCGTCTCGCTGATGTGGATGATCATTCCCGAGGTCGTCGGCACGCTGATCGCCTTCATCCAGACGGCGTTCTTCGTGCTGCTCATCCATCTGATCATCGACGACAGGCTGTCGCCCGGCGACTTCGCGGCCATGTTCGTGTTCTGGGGCTACCTGATGGGTCCGGCGAGGTCCATGGGCTATCTGTGGATCCGATTCCAGGACAACGTCGCCGGTCTGCGGCGGGTGTTCGCCATGATGGACCTCCCAGCGGAAACCGACCTTGGTCGGGTGGAGTTGCCGCCGGTACGCGAGGGCGTGTCCATGCGCGGTGCCGGACTCGTCTACCCCGATGGCCGGCGCGCACTCGAAGGTGTCGATCTGGATGCCCGGATCGGCCAGATCGTCGCGTTCGTTGGTCCCACGGGGGCCGGCAAGACCAGCCTCGCTTACCTGATTCCGAGATACCACGTAGCCACTGAAGGCGCGGTGTCCATCGACGGCCACAACGTCAACGACGTGACTCTAGAGAGTCTGCGCGGCCAGGTGACCTACGTGTTCCAGGAAACCCAACTGTTCTCGGACTCCATCTTCGAGAACATCCGCTACGGCAAGCCCGGGGCAGGCCGGGAAGATGTGATGCGCGTCGCCCGAACCGCCGGCATCCACGACTTCATCATGTCCCTTCCGGAGGGCTACGACACGAAACTGGGCAGTGCCTCTGCCAGCAAGCTCTCCGTGGGGCAAAAGCAACGCATTTCCATTGCCCGCGGCCTGCTGCGCGACTCGCGGATCCTGATCCTCGACGAGCCGACGTCGGCCCTTGATCCCGAGACCGAGGAGTACCTGGTCCAGTCGCTGCACGAGGCGGCCAAGGACAGACTGGTGTTCATCATCGCCCATCGCCTGTCCACGATTGCCCACGCCGACAAGATCGTCTTCCTGGAGGACGGACGCGTCATGGAACAGGGCAGCCACGACGAACTGATGGCTCTCCAGGATGGGCGCTACCGCCGGTTTGTCGCGCTGCAGACGGCGGCTGCCGACGACGAGGCGGCTGTTTGAGGGTCGCGGGACGGGACAAGCCCGTCCCCTACGGCACCGGCAAGGGGGCAAGCCAAGCCTTGCGTGTCGGGCTTGATTTGCCGCTCCGAAAGCTCCTATGTT
>JAPPKV010000384.1 GCA_028819775.1 Gammaproteobacteria bacterium
TGCTGATCTGGGGCAACCAGGATTCGGCGATCGGTCGCCCCGGCGTCACCGCCACCCCGCCGTTGATGGAAGGTCCCTATCGTCTGGTGGAATTGGACGTCGGGCATTGGCTGATCCAGGAAGCCGAGGCCGACGTGCTCCGCGAGACGTTGGCACACATCCAGCAGTTCGGCGATTAATCACCGCGGGACGCCACAAGGGCGTCCCCTACGATCGTCTCGCATTGCCCGTGCAGGTTTGGACGGCGTGTCGGTCAGTCGCCCCGGCCCGCTCGCCGGCGGCCTTTCACCGAGTAGTCGAGCGGCTTGTCTTCGCTACCCACCGCACCTTCGAAGGTATCGCCGGTCACCCGCAGCCAGGCCGCCATCCTGCCTGTCCACTCGACGTCCTTCCAATCCCCGTCCTTGGACGAAACCCACTCGGGTACCGGCTCGACGTACTTGTAGATCAGTGCGCCACCGTCGTAGTCGACGACCGACGCTTGGATCTCGCCGTCCTGCTCGTCGTTGATCGTCGCGGCTAGCGCGCCGTCGTCCGCGGTGATAGTCAACACGCTGTTGCGGTCCTTGCCGAGAACCTTGGTCACGACATCCCATTCACCGACCACCGCATCGAGGGAAGGGGCGTCGTCTGCACCTTTCACGCCAGGATAGTCGCGCCAGATCCAGCGCATCGTGTCCGGGAAGATCGCGCCACCGTGGACCAGGTCGTGCCCGCCGTCGCCGATCTCGACGCGGTGGTCGTAGCGGGCGAACATCAGCGCCGAAGCCATGTTGAGATTCGCAAGCGTCCAGCTACCTTCGGTGAGGTTGAGGTCGTTCATCCCACCCTGGATGAAGACGCGGATCGGCTTAGGTTCGTCGCGGGTCTTGCGAATGAGATAGGGATACTCGGAACCGCCACGAAGCCGGGTGTAGCTACCGATTTGGCTGACGACCTTGCTGAAGGCATCCGGTCGGTGCCAGGCGGCGGTGAAGGCGGCCAGGCCGCCGTCGCTCATGCCGCAGATCGCCCGTCCCTGTGCGTCGTCAACGAGGCTGTAGTCCTTGCCCACCTCGGGGAGGATCTCCTCCAGCAGGAACCGCGCATAGGTGTCGTCGATCGGAACGTACTGGGCGCTGCGCTGGTCGAAGCCCTCCTCCCGCCTGCCCGGGTTGATGAATACGCCGATGGTCACGGGCATCTCGCCCTTGTGGATCAGGTTGTCGAACACCGTCGGTGCCCTTACGGATCGTTCTAGAGTGACGTAGGCCTGGCCGTCCTGGAACACCATCACGGCTGCGGGCTCGGCGTGGGTGTATTGCGCGGGAACATAGACCCAGTAGTCGTGCGTCGTTCCGGGATAGATCCGGCTGCCTTCCCAGACGTGCTCGGTCACCGTGCCCTTGGGCACACCCTCTTGCGGTAGTGAATCAACGCCCAACACGTACCCTGCTCCTTTAGCCCACGTCGCAATAGCCAGCGACGCCACTGTCATCATTAAGGCCCGCATGTTCCCCTCATCGAGTCCATGGCTCAACGAACGCAAAAACGCTCTGGTTTGTTGCTGCGACGTTAACACGCCACTTGTAGAGTGTGCGGCGCGTATGAATTCGGGGTTGCGAGATGGGCGCCAGTAGGGAGTCGTCTTCAGGCGAGCGTGTCGAGGAAGCGGTGTTGGCCGCCGTCGAGAACTACAACGCTGCGATCAAAGACAGGGATGCCGAGAGCCAGGCGGCTTTCTTCGCGGAGACCTATACCGGCAGCGGAGGCATGACCAAGGCCGTGTTGCTGGACTATCTCACCGACGAGATCGAGCACGGGCGCGACGTGGCGAAGCGGTTTGTGCTGGACGACGCCAAGGTGATCGTGGACGAGGACACGGCGATCATCGACCCGGCGACCCTGCGGTCGCCGACGGGCGGCGGCGCGTTCGAGATCCGCATGAAGCGGGAAGCGGACGGCGTCTGGCGATGCGAATCCCTGTCCGGATCCCGATCCGGCAACGAGACGGCCGAGAGCGCCCGCAGCCTGCGGGAGCGCATCCTCAGCGACCCGGCCCGGCCCGGCTACCACTTCGTAGTTCCGGAAGGCGTCGGGATGCCCTTCGACCCGAATGGGGCCATATACTGGAAGGGTCGCTACCACCTGTTCTACATCTTCCAGGACACGCGGTTGGGGAGGAAAGCCGACCACTGGGGCCACGTGTCCAGCACCGATCTGTTCCACTGGGTTCACCATCCCACCCGCCTGCTCGATGGCATGTACAGCGGCAACTGCTTCATCAACGCCGACGGGGTGCCAACGATCTGCTACCACCAGAAGGGTCAGGGAAACGCCTTGGCGGTGGCCCTAGACGATGACCTTAACGAGTGGCGGAAGCTCGAATCGAATCCCATCACGCCGAAGACCGAAGAGGGCGACCCGCACCACGGCAGGTACAAGTCATGGGATCCGTTCGGCTGGCTGGAAGGCGACACCTACTACGCGATCTTCGGCGGCGGGCGCCCGGGCGTCGCGAAGTCGCCTACCCTCGGCGGCGATTGGCGCTATGTCGGGGATTTGTTCGCGCATGGAGTCGAAGGCGTATCGCTTGACGAGGACGTGTCATGCGCCGATCTGTTCGCCCTGGGCGACAAGGACGTTCTCCTGTGCATCAGCCACCGCCTTGGCTGCCGCTACTACGTGGGTGTCTGGAAGGACGAACAGTTCCACCCCGAGTCCCACGCGCAGATGAGCTGGGTCGACAACTCGTTCTTCGCGCCGGAGAGCCTCGTTGACGACAAGGGCCGCCGGATCATGTGGGCCTGGATCATGGATGGGCCGCAATTCGGCGTACGTTTTCAGCATGGCTGGTCCGGAACCCTGAGTCTGCCGCGCGTTCTGTCCCTCGGGGATGATGGCCACCTCCGGATTGATGTTCCCGACGAGATCGAGGCCCTGCGCCAGGAGGCCTTCAGGAAGACGGCCTTCGAATTGTCGGCCGATACCGACGTGACCATCGACGGCGTCGGCGGCAACAGCCTCGAGCTCTGTGTCGAGATGGAAGGCAGCGAGGACGCGGTATGCGGCGTCAAGGTCTGCGTTTCCCCCGACGCGCAGGAGGAGACGTCGATTTTCTACGACGCCCGGGAGCAACTGTTGAAGGTCGACACCATGAGGTCAGGACCACTTGATACGCCCAAGGCGGTCGAGGCGGGGCCGCTCACGCTGATGCAAGGCGAGCGGTTGAAGCTCCGCGTCTTCGTTGACCGGTCCGTGGTCGAGGTATTCGCGAACAGCCGCCAGGCCGTTGCGCGGCGGATCTACCCGGCGCGAGCCGATAGCGTTGGTGTCCGCCTCTTCTCAAGGGGTGCGCAAGCCCATGTGCATTCGTTTGAGGCCTGGGAGATTGCTCCCTCCAACGTCGCCTAGGAGCTTGGGTCCGTAGGTGACGGGCCGAAAATGGGAAGTGTCCACATCACCCCGTGCGCCGTCCGGTTGATTGTGGCGGCGAGTTCAAACACGATTAAGGCGAACCGTTACGACGCTTGCCCATGAACGACGAAGAGAAATACCTGTTCGACCTGCGAGGCTACCTCCACGTCAAGAACGTGCTGACGCCGGCGCAGGTGGCCGACCTTTCCGATCGACTCGAAGAGCGGCGCTCGCTCGGGGCAAAGCGCTCGCCCGGGAGAAAAGAGCAATACGGGTCTGACCGAACCCGATATCCGGAGGGGGAATCCGCGGCCTTCTCGGCCAAATCGCTAATCGAGTGGGGTGGTACCTATATCGATCTGATCGACCTGCCCCGCATTGCACCGTATCTCGAGGCCCTGCTCGGTTCGAAATACCGACTCGACCACGACTACATCAAGATCGACAACGCGGCCAGTCAATTCAAGCAGCTCTACCTGCACGGCGGGGGTCAAGGTGCCGGCGGGCCAAGGGACCGTGTCGGCCCATCGGACGGCGGTCAGTGCTACTACCGCTACAACAACGGCAGGATCTACAACGGCCTGGTTGCGGTTGCGTTCGAACTGAACACCGTGCAACCGGGCGATGGCGGATTCGCCTGCGTACCCGGCAGCCACAAGGTGAACTTCCCGCTCCCGGCGGACTGGCGGACCAGCATGACCCAGGAGGATATGCCGGAATGCGTGGATAGGGTGTCGGCCGAGGCCGGCGATGCGATCATCTTCACCGAGGCCTGCGCCCACGGCACGGTGCCCTGGAAGGGGAACCGCGAGCGGCGCACGATCTTCTACAAGTACTGTCCCCACGCGGTGGCCTGGAGTCCCTGCTACTACAACGCGAACCGCTACGGGGAACTGAGCGACAACCAACGCGACATACTGATGCCGCCGAGCGCGTACGGGCCCCACGAACATACCCGTCCGATCTGGGAAAGGGTTCAGGCGGACCAGGCCGAACTGCAGCGACTGCGCGAAGAGACGACCGCCTCAGAAGGAACCGCGCGAGCGTAGCGAACGGGCCGAGGAGTCCGCACCGTAGCGGCACGAAGTTCCGCTGTAGGTGCGGAGTCCTCGGGCGGTGGGGGCTGGGGCCAGACGGCGAGGGCGCGCCCACGCGGGCGCGTTCGAGCCGTTTGGCGGCGTTGTCCCGTCCCGTTTCCGGGCAACGACAACGTCCGGCGCGGGCGGGGGCGCGCCCTTCGGCGCGATAGCCCCGCCCCTACGCGTCGGTGCGCAATTCCGGCCAGTCCCGCCAGATGTCCAGCATAGACTCCACCCGGTGATTCGCGAGGCCGCGCACAGCCAATCGGAAGAAGCACATATAGCGGATGTCGTCGGACAGGTTCGGCGACGCCGTGTGCGCCATCTGGTAGTGGGCCAGAACGATATCTCCTGCCCGGCCGGTGACCGACACGGGCTTGGGTAGGCGCAGGCCGAGCGACATGACCCCACCGCCGTCGAGTGTGTTGACGCCGTGATCGCGGAAGAAGCGTTCAAGGTGCCGGTGGGTTCCCGGCCAAGCCGTGAAGTTCCCGCTGAAGGGCATGGGGACGTCGCTTAGCATGATGCCGAGCAGCAGGGTGAAACTCCGCACCATGCCGTCGTCCGGCACGCCGTTTTCCCGCGTGTGGTAGCCGTCGATGTGTCCGCCTGTGGCTCGGCGCGGCGTGCCTTCCGGGAGCGGAAAACGCAGCGCGATCTGGCAGGTCTTCGGG
>JAPPKV010000060.1 GCA_028819775.1 Gammaproteobacteria bacterium
ACATGGGCCACGACGTCCTCTACTACGAGAACGTCGAGGGCGGACACGCGGGTGCTGCGGACAACGCCCAGCGGGCCTACATGTGGACGCTGGCGTTTCGGTTCCTATGGGATGCGCTGGCCGACGGCTGACGGGGCGATCCGTCTGCGCAATCGTAGCGTTGAATCAATGGAGTAAACCCGTAGGGGCGACCCTGGGGCCACCGCAACGCGCCCGTCAGGGCGCGCGGTCGCCCGTACGAAGTCCCGGCGCATCCGCAATGGGACGGGACAAGCCCGTCCCCAGGTCAGAACCTGAACCGAAGACCGACCTTGAACGCGCCGTTGATCTCGCTGTCGTCCGTGAAGTAACGGGTGTAGTCGGTCGACAACGACATGCTATCCGTGATCCGTTTCCTCAACTCGACCGATGCCACCGGTTCGAGCGAACTGGTCCAGTTCGTTGACCGTGCGTCGTGCTTGTTCTCCTCGTAGTAGCGAGAGGAGACGGCAACGCCGATCTTGGGCGCCAAGGACCATCCCTCCGGCAGCTTGTACTCACGGGCAGCCATGACGGACAAAAAGTTGCTCTTGAACTCGATGCGCGGATAGCTCTCCAGCCCAGCCGCCGTCGCAGCGAAACTGCTCCGGGGCCCCATTTGCACGTTGGTATCGACCGACCAGCGTTCGTTGAGGGCATAGCCCACGCCGACGTTCGGCGTCAGCATCGACAACGACTCCGTGTAACCATCCGCTCCGTCGGGCAGAAAATCCATGGCACGGATGCCTCCGTAGCCATGAAAAGCGGTCTCATGTACCGAAACGGACCATTTCTTCGTGGCACCGTCCGGCTTCTTGTCTGCAGCTACGGAGACGCTTGCAGCAAGTAGGATCACCCATAGGGTCGGATAGCGAACATCCATTGCGTCCTCCTATTCCTCGATGGGTCGTCCGTTCATCCCTATCCGCCAGGACGACCCGATGTTGTTAGTAGACCTCGCGACCAACCGCTAGTTCCGGCTCAGCTCGCGGCGAGGGAGGCGTTGCCGACGCCGGCTCGCCGGGCGGAGTCCAGGATCCGCACCATCGTGTCGGTCCTTGAGTCCGGATGCGGTCGAATGACCACCGGCGCCTCCGGGCTTTCGGCGTGCATACGCTCGATGTTCGCACGCACCGACCTCACGTCCACGTCCTGGCCGGCGATGATGATGCGGTCAGTGCTGGTCACATGGACCACGATCGCCTTCTTTTCCGGATCCACGGTGACGGGCTCGTTCTCGGGCTGGTTCACATCCAAGCCGACCTCCTTGACGAACGTTGCCGTGACAATGAAGAAGATCAGCATGATGAACACCACGTCCAGCATCGGCGTCAGATTCACCCTATCCTCGCGGGATCGTTCCCGTCGTCTACGCATAACACCCTCCTCGATTCGACGTGGTCTTCGCACCACGCGCAGAACGTATGTGCTAAGAAAGTAGCACACAACACCCCACCTGTAAACGACACACGCGATTTCTGTCCTACAGGGCAGAGCGGAGATATCGCACACGGCTCTTTGTCCAGCCCGACTGCTGCTGCTGGCGCCCGTCCACCCGTGGACGGATAATGCGCCGCTTTGCACGGTGGCGGATAAGGAGCGGGCGTGACGCAAGGCAGGGAGACCATCGCCATCCTGGGCGGAACGGGCGACTTGGGCACCGGACTGGCAATCCGCTGGTCCAAGGCCGGTCACCGCATCGTCATCGGTTCACGCACCCTCGAAAAGGCCCGCAACGCCGTCGCAAATCTCAAGAAGATCAGCCCCGAAACCCCTGCCGACGCGATGGAGAACCCGGACGCGGCAGCAGCCGGAGACATCGTTGTGCTGACCGTCCCCGCCGAGCACCAGGTGTCGACCCTCGAAACCGTGCACGACGGGCTCATGGGCAAAATCCTGATCGACGTCACGGTACCCCTCGTTCCGCCCAAGGTGGGCACGGTGCAACTTCCGCAAGCCGGCAGTGCCGGCAAGCGCGCCCAGGACTTCCTGGGCGACGAGGTCATGGTGGTGACGGCGTTCCAGAACATCGCCGCGCACCTGCTGCAAGAGGACGTGGCCATCGAGTGCGACGTGCTAGTGGCCGGCAACAAGCGCGCCGCCCGGGACAAGGTGATCCAGCTCGCGGAAGAAGCGGGGATGCGCGCCTGGCATGCCGGTCCCATCGAAAACTCGGCTGCCGCGGAGGCGCTGACCAGCATCCTCATCCAGATCAACCGCCGCCACGAAATCTCCCACTCCGGCATCAAGATCGTCGGCCAAGCGGATCATTGACCGGCAAGCAATGCCCCGTGCCATCGCCATCACGCCAATCGGCGGCATCAAGCTGGTTGTGCCGGGGGACGACCTGGCTTCGCTGTTGATCGAAGGACTCGCCGCAAGCCACCTCGACCTGGAAGACGGCGACATCGTGGCAGTTGCCCAGAAGATCGTGTCCAAGGCCGAAGGCCGTCAAGTCGACCTGGCGACGGTGGAAGCCTCCGAGGAAGCCTGCCGGCTGGCGGCGGAAACCGACAAGGATCCCCGCCTTGTGCAGCTCATTCTCGACGAATCCACCGAAGTCGTGCGCAAGAAACCCGGCGTGCTCATCGTGCGACACAGGCTTGGCCTCGTGGGTGCCCACGCGGGCGTCGACCAATCGAACGTGGACCACGGCGCGGGCGCAAGCGCCTTGCTTCTGCCTGAAGACCCAGATGCCAGCGCGCGCCAAATCCGTAGCGCGCTGGTCAAGGCCACTGGGAAACGCGTCGGTGTACTGGTCACCGACAGCGCCAACCGACCCTGGCGGCTGGGAACTGTCGGCATAGCCATCGGCGCCGCTGGAATCGGCGTGCTGGACGACCAAAGAGGAGGCAACGACCTTTACGGGCGCGAACTCAAGGTGACGTTGATCAACCGTGCGGACAGCCTGGCGAGCGCGGCGACGCTGGCCATGGGCGAGACGACGGAACGAACCCCGGCGGCATTGATCCGGGGATTCCCCCCGGAAGAGTCCGAGCAGTCGGCAGCCGCCATCCCCCGGCCCCTGGAAGAGGACTTGTTTCGATGACCCTGCTGGCGCTCACCGGCGGCGTGGGCGGCGCAAAGCTGGCCCTCGGCTTCGCCAAGGTGCTGCCGCCCGAGGAAGTCGTCTTCGTAGTCAACACCGGCGACGACTTCGAACACCTGGGCCTGCACATCTCGCCGGACGTGGACACTCTCACCTACACCTTGGCCGAACTCGCCAACCCGATCGCCGGATGGGGCCGAAGGGACGAGACCTGGCGGTTCATGGACGCGCTGGAACGGTTCGGAGGCGAAACCTGGTTTCGGCTCGGCGATGCCGACCTCGCCCTGCACCTGCATCGCCGAACACTTCTTGACGCGGGCAAGAGCCTGACCGCGGCCACCAACGAGATCGCAGGCCAACTGGGTGTCAGACACACGATCCTGCCGATGTCCGACGATCCGGTGCGCACCCGGGTGCTCACGAGCGACGGGCCATTGGCGTTCCAGCACTATTTCGTGCGCGACCGCTGCGAACCGAAGGCCGTCGGCTTCGAGTTCGCAGGTGCCGAGACGGCGAGCGTCAACCCCGCGATCCCCTTCGAGTCGGTTGCGGCCATCGTGATATGCCCCTCGAATCCTTTCGTCTCGGTGGACCCGATCCTCGCCGTCGATGGCATGCGCGACGCTCTACTCGCCACCGGCGCGCCCATCGTCGCCGTCTCCCCCATCGTTGGCGGGCGGGCGATCAAGGGGCCCACCGCCAAGATGATGCGGGAACTGGGCGTACCCACGACCACGGTGGCGGTGGCCGAACACTACGCCGGTCTCGTCAGCCACTTCGTCATCGACGAGGTGGATGCACGGGCCGAGGCCGCGGTGGCGGCTCTTGGAGTGGGGACCACCGCGCTTCAAACGGTGATGACGACCCTCGACGACCGTGTGCAGCTTGCGCGGTCAGTTCTGGAATTCATCCGTTGACCATCGCCAACGGCATCTGGGCCCTGGTCCCGTTCAAAGGCGCGAGCGGGGCAAAGCGACGGCTTGAGTCCGTTCTCGACGAGCGCGAACGGGAGGGGTTTGTGCTCGCGATGATCCGCGACGTGCTGGATACCCTGGCGCAGTGCCGCGCGTTGAGCGGAACCCTGCTGGTATCCCAGGACGCCCAAGCATTCGAACTGGCCGAGGAATTCGGCATCGACGTGTTCGAGGAATCCGCCACCGATCTGTCCGGCGCCGTCGTTCAATCCGGAATCTACGCGCAGCATCAACGTCAGGCCGAAGGCACCTTGTTCGTACCCGGCGACGTGCCGTTGATTCGGCCCGAGGATGTCGTTGCCGTACTAGATGGCCACGAACGGGTGACCCTCGTACCCGACGCCAACGACATCGGCACGAACGCCGCGGCGTCATCGCCGCCCAACGCCTTCGAGTACCTGTTCGACGGCAAGAGCTTCAAACCGCACATCGCCTCCGCCCGTCGAGCCGGAATCGAACCAAGGGTCGTACGCAACACGGCCTGGGGCCTAGATGTCGACACGGTTCAGGAACTCGCCGAGGTGGCGCAACGCGCAGCCGGCACACGCACCGGTCGATTCCTGGAGTCGAGCGGCATCTCGGCACGTCTGGCGAGGCCCATGCCACAGTCGCCCTGATGTGAAGGCCCGGCGACACCGCCACCGCCGATGGACTTGCTCGCGAATGGCCCCGCATAATGATTCGCTTGCACGCGCAAGGTGCCATGCCGCATGACTCTCGCCCGATTCCGCACGTTCGCCCTATTCGTCGTCGCTCTCGCCGTCGCCGCGGTAGTCGGCGTAACGGTTTCGCCGACCTGGACGGTGGAAAAGATCCAGCTCGACACCCACACTGATGCCCTGGGCACGTACTACGTCATGGAAGGCGACCGCGTCCACTTCAACGCCATTCCCATGGCGGACGCCGCACTCGACCCCGTCCGGATCGCCGAGTCGGGCGAACCGCCACCCGTCGAGGAACAGTTCGTCGTCGACCAGAGCGGCGACGAGCCCGCTTATTTTCAGCTACTAGCCCAACCCCACTGGGGCTGGTGGTCCCTGCTGCCGGCCGTCGTCG
>JAPPKV010000409.1 GCA_028819775.1 Gammaproteobacteria bacterium
GGTCCATGAGGAAGAACACGCGACGCACGCCGGGGATGTTGTGCTGGATTCGAATCCAGACATAGGGAATCGCCGTCAGCGCCCCCGAAAACCAGGCGTAGTAGTAGATCAGGACGGCGTAGTCGCCGGGCGTTAGGACCCCTTCGATCACCCGCGCGCTGATCAGGTAGAAAGCCACGACGCCGAGTAGCCCACGCGCCACGGCCATCGACGCCCGGACCATGATGCTGACCAGTACCTGACCACGGAAACGCTTGAACGACTCGTTGCTGTGTCGATCGAACCGACCTCGCTCCTGGCGGTTGCCGCCTAGGCTCTGCACCGCCAGGACGTTGCTCATGCCTTCCTCGACGTTGCCAGTGGTCACGGCGCCCGCTGCGCGACTCGCTTGGCTCTTGCGTCGCATTAGCCGGGGGAACGGGATGATCGCGAGCCACTGCAGGGGAAGAATGAAGAGCGCGAGATAGACGACTTCCGGTGCATCGCCGTAGTTGAACGACATCACCAGGAGGATGACGAAGGCGGTGATGATGGCGAGCACGGGCGACATGATGAACTGGTAGAAAACGTTGGTTAGCGCCGGCGTGTCGTACATCACCCGGTAAAGACTGTCGCCGATTCGCTGGTCGTTCAGGGTGCGCATCGGCAGGGCCTGGATACGTTCGAACAACTGGGCCCGGAGCAGGTGGTTCAACGCCTGGGTGAGACGCAATTGCAGCCGGAACTCGACGAACCCGGCGATGCCGGCGAATTTGCTGAACGCGGCATTCGCCTCATTCTCAGTCTGGGTGGCCGTATCGTGACCCTCCTCGAGCTGGGCTTCGGTGAAGTCCGTTGCCGTTCCGAATGCGCCGAAGGCGATCACCAGCACGGCACCCAACCCCACGACCCAGAGCATCATCTCGGCGGGTCCCATGCCATCGAGGAAGCGCACGAACGGGGCGAAGTAGACGGGGAAGGCGTCGGGATCGGTGGGTGTCCCCAACACCACGTGGTCGACCACAATCTTCAGCGGCCACGGCAGGACGAGCGGCGACAGCAGGGACAACCACATGAGCAGGAACTTGGCGGCGAACCGTGCCTTGAAGTAGCCGATGTACGAGACCGCGCGCATGACCAGTGCCAGGGTCTCGCGGAAGTCGGTGTCCGTGCGGACGTCAAGCGGGCTGGCGGCCGCATCGAGCCGTCGTTCCTGGTCACGATGGGATCCGGGTGTAACGGATCCCGGAGTGGGCGTCCCCTTGAGCGTCGCCGGGGTGTTTGTCCCCTCAAGCATTGCCCGCCCTTGAGCGCTTCGGTAGTGGGTGTCCCTTCAAGCGCCTCCCCTTGAGCGTTTCGGGGGTGGAGGATTGCGGAGTGGGTGTCCCCTCAAGCATCGTTCCCTGAAGCATCGTTCCTCGAGCCTTGCTTCGGTAGTGGGTGTCCCCTCGTGCATCGCCAGAGTGGGTGTCCCCTCGAGCGTTCCGGGAGTGGGTGTCCCATCGAGCATTTCTCCATCGAGCGTTTCGGGAGTGGGTGTCCCCTCGAGTATTTGGCGTCCCGGTAGTGGGTGTCCCTTCGAGCATTGCCGTTACCCCGCCACGACCTGCTCGGACAGCGCGGCTTCGGTCTCCACGAATCGGCGATAGCGACCGTCGGGGACCGCCATGAGTTCGTCGTGATTGCCCTGTTCGGCGATCCGGCCGGCCTCGAGGTAGAGAATCCGATGCGCCTGGCGAATCGTCGAGATCCGATGGGTGATGAGGAAGATGGCGCGGCGGCGCTGCCCGTCGGCACCTCTTGCCCAGTTGTCGAGACGGTTGAGGACCCGGTGCTCGGTCGCCGCGTCCAGCGCGGCCGTGGGTTCGTCGAGGATCAGGATCTGGGCGTCCTTCGCGATGGCCCGGGCGATCGAAAGCCGCTGACGCTGGCCGGTCGATAGCTTCCCGCCCCGGTCGCCGAGCAGGGTGTCGAGCCCATCGGGGAGGCCCGCCACGTAGTCGTCGACGCAGGACACGTAGACGGCTTGGCGGATCTGCTCGTCGGTGGCGTCCGGGGCCGCGTAGCGCAGGTTGTCACGCACGCTCAAGGCGAACAGCACGTTTTCCTGCAAGGCGATCGAGACGTTGCGTCGCAGGCTCTCGACGTCGATCCGGCGCAGATCGACGCCGTCGATGGCGATGCTGCCGGCGTCGGGATCGAACAGCCGGGTGAGGAGGGCCATCAGCGTGCTTTTGCCCGATCCGGTTGGCCCGACGATCGCCGTGATTTCGCCGAGACGGGCGCTGAAGCTCGCATCGCGCAGTACCGGGCGGTCGGCTTGGTAGGCGAACGCCACCCGGTCGAACCGAATGTCGTTGGCGACGCTCGGCATCGGCACCGCGTCGGGAGCGTTCACGACGTCGGGTTCGATGTCGAGGATCTCGAACACCCGGTCGAGTCCCATGGCCATATCCTGGGCGTTGGTCCACTGCCGCAACACCCCGCCCACTACATTGCTGCCGCTTATCAGTTCGTCGCGGGCCCACTGGAACGCACCGAGGTTCCAGCGCACGAAACTCAAGCCCACGAGGCCGATCAGCACGGCGGCGAACGCTTCCCGGTTCTCGGCGGCCCAGACCGCCATGAAGAACTCGCCGGCGAGCAGGATGGTCCCGGCGAAGGTGAACATGATGATCGAGACGCCGGCGACCAGCGACCGGATGCGGTACGCCGCGTTGAAGGCCACCACCGAGTCGGCTTCGAAGCGTTGCTGCTCCGCGTCCTCGGCGCTGCAAGCCTTGATGACGCGCATCGCGCCGAGCACCTCTTGGGTGCGCGAGGTCAGGTCCGAATTGGTCTCCCGCGCGGTGAGCGAGCGCGACCGGACGCGCCGGGAGAACCACCGGCCCCAAAGAATCGCGATTCCCGCGATCGTCGCCCCCATCAGTCCGAGCATCGGGTCAAGCGCCGCGATGAAGGTGATCGTCGTCGCATAGGTCGTTGCCTGGGTCGCGACGGACACCAGCATGCCGACGATGGCGGTCACCTGCGCGCTGTCCTGGTAGATCCGATAGACCGAATCTCCCACCCGATGGTCGCCGTGGTAGCGCAGCGACAACTGATGCCAGCGTTCCACCAAGGCGAGGCGGAGATCCTGGTTGATGCGCTGCAGTATCCACACGTTGTAGTAGGGCAGCCCATAGGCGAGGGGAAAGGTGAGTGTCCCTATGGCGAAAACGAACACGATGTAGATCCACTGCAGTTCCCGGCGCTCGGCGAGGGTCAACGCTTCGGTGGCGCCGCTGCCGAGGTCTTCCCGTCCGATGAAGTCGGCGAGGAATGGCGTAAGGGGTTCCGCCTGCAGGATGGACTGGTTCAAGAGGTCGATCGTGAAGAGCCCGGTAACGAGCCCTGTCAGGGTGCTAAGCCAGTAGAGGGCGTAGTAGTAGACGAGATGGCAGCCGACGCGCACTCGTACCCGGAACACCCCGCGTGCGCGGCGGAAGTGCACGAGCCAGAGACCCAATGCGCCAACCGTCACGAGTGCCACGGCGACGTTGTCCATCGCGCCCTCCACCGCGAGCACGGCGAACAGGTTGACGACCAAGGCGACCGAGACGAGAACCACGACCGCGGCGACCTGCCAAGTGGTCTCCTCCCACCGCCTGGCGCCGACGGTGACCCAGCTTGCGGCCGCCATCAACGCGACGCCACCGAGAAGCAGGTCGTATTGCCAGTTGACGCCGACGGGCAGCCAGCCGGCAAACGGCCCCACCAACGCCAGAACCGTGACGAGGACGGGTGCGTAGCCGAAACTCCAGTCGGAGTCCTTGGCGCCGTTCGGGCCAATGGGGAGCGCGCGCTCCCGCCAAGTGCCTACCACCATGGGCTTGAGCCATGGCCAGGTGCGCAGCAGGATGCGCACCACGTCGGTGAAACCACGTCCGTCGGCGTCGTCGGCCCGGTATCGGTCCGGCGGCAACGGCGCCTCGCCCCAAATGGGCAGGGCGCCGACGCGTTCGGCGTCGCGGTCCGACTTCGCCACGGGCCTGGGCCTTTCGACTACAACAATGCCTTGAGGGTCTCCGGAAGTCCGTCCACTTCGACTTCGGGCAACCCGCAGTAGTGGCCGTCAAGCGGCCGAAGCCAGGAGCAACTGTAGAAGATGTTCAGCGCGCGCCGGCATCGGTAGGCTGTCGTGTTGGGCCCGCGACCGTGCCACACGGCGCCGTTGAACATCAGGATCGAGCCGGCGTCCATCTCCACCGTCACGAAGTCGTGGTCCGGTTCGAGTTTCTTACTCCAGTGATGGCTCCGGGGCACCACCCGTGTGGCGCCGTTGGCCACGGTGAACGGATCGATGGCCAGCAACGTGTTGACCGCGAGCGGTTGACGTGGACGGGGAATCGGGAAATAGCCGTCGTCCTGGTGCAGCGACCGGATGTCTTCACCCGGCTGCACGTCCTTGATCATCGCGGTGGACAGTTGGATATCCCGGAACGCGCTGCCGTAGTAGGCGGCGTTGGTTTGCTCCGACCCGACGAGAACGCCGCGGACCACGGCCAATATGGTCGGATGCACGATGATGTCATCGAATGCCCGGCTGGAGCGAAACAGCCCCTTGAACATGCGTCCCGTGGCCCGGGTGCCGTTCAAGCCGGGCTGGTTCTGGATCGGATGCAGTAGCGCCTCGCTGTCGTCGGAGAGCCGCGCGAGTCGGTCCTCGTCGATCAGGTTCGGAATGACCGCGAAGCCCTCGGTGCGAATTCGCTGGATCGCCGCGTCGATGCTGGGAGTTATGGCATCCATCGCTACTGCCAGAACCGGTCGGACCTGAACCAAGCGCGCACCGGCACGAGCTCGCCGGTGATAGCGCGTGCCGCGTCGGACGCGAGGAAACGGGCCATCTTGGCGACGTCTTCCGGTCCGGGCGGTAGTTCCAGGTGCGGCACCGGGCTGCCGTCGTCTTGGGTATCGGACGGAATCGCGCCGTGGCGCTTCATGGCATCGGTGGCGATGAGACCGGGCGCGATGCAGTTCACGTTGATGTTGTGCTTCGCCCACATGAAGGCGAGATTGTTGGTCAGG
>JAPPKV010000424.1 GCA_028819775.1 Gammaproteobacteria bacterium
GTGAACGAACAGGCGGCCTCCCTTGCGGCGGTGGTAGAGCAAGCCAACGGCGGCTAGTTAGTGCTCCGTCGCCCCCTCGTCGCCGCAAACTGGAAGATGAACGGCACGGCGCAAGCCGTCGCCGACTATGCCGCCGCTTGGCCCGATCCGCCTTCGGGCATTGACGTCGTGCTCTGTCCTCCTTGGGCCTACCTCGACCGCTTGGCGTCGGCGCTTCGCGGTAGAGGCGTCCGGTTCGGCGTGCAGACCACCGCCGTTGAACCCGCGGGTGCGTTCACCGGCGAGCATGCCGCCGAGATGGCCCGCGACTTGGGTGCCGAATTCGCCATCGTCGGTCATTCGGAACGCCGTCGCCTCTACGCCGAGACCGACGCGGTCGTTGTCGCCAAGTTGCTGGCCGCGCAAAGGGCGGGCCTTACACCAATCGTCTGCGTTGGCGAGACCCTTGAGGAGCGGCGCGGCGGAAACGCCGCTGGCGTCGTATTGGCGCAACTGGACGCCATCGACGCGGATGCCGGACGGTCCGCGTGGGAAAACGCCGTGATCGCCTACGAACCGGTGTGGGCAATCGGCACCGGCGAAACCGCCACCCCGGCCCAAGCCCAGGAAATGCACGTCGTCATCCGCGAATACCTGGCGCGTCGGAGTTCAGCGCTTGCCGAAGGAACGCGCGTTGTCTACGGCGGCAGCGTCAATGCGGCGAATGCCGAGGATTTGTTCGCGCAGGCGGACATCGACGGCGGTCTGGTTGGTGGCGCATCGCTCGTGGCCGGGGAGTTCGCCAGCATATGCAGCACGGCGGCGAAACCAAGCCTTTAGTGGCGTTGGGGCGCTCTAATCCGCCACCGCTAATGATCGGGGAGATCCGTTTTGCGCGGGCGAGGCGGCTGCAACAACCCTAACGATGTGGGGGTCACACACGCCGGCCAAGAGCCCGATTCCATGCCACCGCCCGCTCGCGGTTGTGCAGGTAGGCCAGGTGTCCGTCCCAATCACCGCCGAGAGGGTCTTCCGTGCCCCAGCCGCACCGCCGGTCGATGGCGCACATCCGCTCTATCATTTCGCCGAACGATTTGGGTCTCGGCTCGATGATCCGGGTCTCGACCATGGCTCTGCCCAAGCGTTCGAAATGAGCGCTGGCCACACGCTGCTGTTCGGTCAAGGTTTCCTCCATGGTCGCCGTATACCCACCGGCCTGTCGCACCCATTGCGCAAGGTACGACGCAACAGGCCGGCTGGCAACAACCCGGGCTGCAGCACGTGCCCGCGTCTCGCGCCTAGAGGCGGGGACCATCTCCAATCCCCAAGTGGCACAATCCTTCGGCAAGGTTCAACCGGAATGGACGATCTACCTAACCATGCAGATCAATTCCCAGGCATCCTGCCTCGCCATCACCTTGCTCGCTGCCATGGGTGTCGTCGCCAAGCCGCCGCCGTTGTCCATTGACGAGCTGCGGGCCAAGACGTTCGACACGCGCCTCGAATTCGTGCGCGATGTCGAGGGCGGCAGCTCCTTCGACGCACGCCTCGTCTCCTACATCTCGGTCGGATTGAAGGTCCACGCGCTGATCGCGACGGCGCGGGGGTCAGGCCGGCCAGCGGTTTCCCGGTGCTGGTCGCCAACCACGGCCACCATCGGCCGCGCGTGTGCCCCTGCCTAGAGGAACATCCTTCGGTATTCCACTGAGACTACAGGACGAGTGTTCTCGCCCTAGAACGTCCAATGCACCTGAACACCGTCCACCGAGTATTGCGGCATGGTCTTGGCGCCGAAGGTGGGCCAAAGCGGTTCGATGTTTCCGCTGTTCCACTGCGCGTAGCTTGCCTTGATCGTCTTGACGATGTCCCGACGTTTGTCGGCGAGGTTGTTCATTTCGCCGATGTCTTCGGACAGATCGTAAAGCCAGTATCGGTCCGCGGCATAGGTGAGTTTCCAATCGCCTACTCGAGCCGCCCAGATGGTGCCGGCCCGCCAGAACAGCCTGTCGTGGGGTTTTGCGCTGTTCGAACCATTGAGATACGGGACCAGGTCAACGCCATCGATGTCTCGGTCCGCCGGCAATTCCCCGCCAGCGGCTGCGATGGCGGTCGGGAAGATATCCAGCGCGCTGACCGGATGCTCGTAGGTGATACCTTGGGGAATCCGTGCTGGCCACTTCATGGTGAAAGGCACACGGATACCCCCCTCGAACATCGTCTGCTTGCCCAGCCGAAGCGGTTCGTTGCTGCAGTACTCGGACACGCCGGCGCCGTTGTCGCTGAGAAAGACCACCAGCGTGTTTTCTTCGAGGCCGTCCTCCTCTAGGGTATCCAAGACAGCCCCGACGCCGTCGTCGAGAGCGGATGTCATTGCCGCATAGATACGGCTGCCTTCGTCTTCGATGTGCGGGAAACGGTCGTAGTATCGCTGCGTAACCTGAAGGGGGCCGTGGACGGCGGTATACGGCAGATAGAGAAAAAACGGCCGTTCATTGTGTCTTCTAATGAATGCGACGGCTTCTCGGGTGAAAGCGTCGGTGAGGTAGTCGTTTTCCTCGACCGGAGTCGGTCCCCGCATCAAAGACCCGTCGCCTCGGCCTTTCCACGGCGCCTTTGACGGGTGTCCCGGCTCGATCAACAGTTCTCCCACACGACGCATGATCCGGGCGTCTTCTCGCGTCGGGTCGAGATAGTCGGTGCCCCCGGGGTTCATGCCGAAGAACTCGTCGAATCCCCGGTGGACCGGATTGAATTTCTCGTGCGAACCCAGATGCCACTTGCCCACCATGCCCGTAACGTAGCCTTCTCTCTTCAGGGCATCGGCCAGGGTGACCTCGTCCTCGGGCAGACCGTCGTCGCTCTCGGGCCCGGTCGTGGGGAGGAATTCGAACCCGAAACGCTGCTGGTAGCGACCGGTCAAAAGCGCTGCCCGGGAAGGCGAGCAAACGGGACTCGAGACGTAGCCATCGGTGAACAGTACGCCCTCGTCCGCGATGCGCTTGATGTTCGGCGTGGGGACCGTATCGCAACCGTAGAGTTCGCTGTCGCAGTAGCCGAGATCGTCAACGAGAATGACAACGACGTTCGGCGGTGCCGGGTCGGCACCATGTGCGGCGCTTGCAAGCACCAGGGCCAGTATGGAAAACACTCGCACGGATTGACTCCCTAGAGGCTATTGTTGAGGACTCTAGCATTGCGGCATCCGGTAATGGGAATGCGTTTGCGCTTGACGAGGCACCGGAAGTGACGATCAACTTGCGCTGGGCGTGAATGGGCTGCCAAGGGAAGCGTCGAGTGAGATTCGCTGTCCGAACAGAGGTCGAGATTTCGTTCGAGCCGGCCGAATTGTCGGGTATCCGGTACGACGGGTGGATCGCGGACCGCATGGCAATCAACGTTGAGAAACGTCTACTCACGCTGGATCTGCCGATGATCCTCGAGCCGTTCGTCAACCGGCCGGGCAAGCAATGGTGGGCCGGGGAACACGTGGGGAAGTTCCTGCATGCGGCAACCCACGCGTGGCTGTTCACCGGCGATGATCGACTCAAGGCGCGTATGGACTCTGCCGTAGGCCGCCTCATCGACACCCAACTCCCCAACGGCTATCTGGGAACGTACAAGGAGAGCGACCAATTCGGCCAAGGAGACGGGGCCGGCTGGAACGGCCCGGTCTGGGACGTGTGGACGCACAAGTACGTTCTCATTGGATTGCTCGCGTACTACGGGGCCACCGGCCATGAGCCCTCACTTGAGGCGAGCAGGCGCGTAGCGGACCTGCTTTACGAGATATTCGTCGTGGGCAAGAGAAGCATGCGGCTTGCCAGCGCCCACCAGGGCATGGCGGCTACCAGCGTGCTTGAACCCATCGCCATCCTTTACCGGCTGACCGGCGAGCCACGCTACCTCGAGTTCTGTCACGCGACCATCGAAGCGTGGGAGGACGAGAACGATCCGGAGACCTGGATGAACGAGGACGGCTGTCGGCTTCTCACGAGCCTGCTCGAGCACGGAAACGTCTATAGGACTGCCAACCGGAAAGCCTACGAGATGCTCTCGAACCTAGTGGGGTTGCTCGAGTTGTATCGCGTCGATCCCGACGAGCGCTACCTCACGGCCTGCACGAACGCATGGACCGACATCGCGACGAAGCGTCTCTACATAACGGGGACCGCCAGCTACCACGAGCACTTCACGCCGGATCACAGGCTGCCGCCCGGCCAGGCGGCGGGAGAAGGCTGCGTGACGGTGACTTGGTTGCAGCTAACACGCCACCTCCTCGAACTGACCGGCGAGGTGCACTATGCCGACGAACTTGAGCGCACGACCTACAATGCGCTCCTCGCCGCTCAGTCGCCCCGCACCGGTGAAGTGACCTATTTCGTACCGCTGCTGGGACGCAAGCACTACAACGGGCATGACGCGAAGCTAGACCCCGCGATCTCCTGCTGCTCGAGCAGTATTCCCCGCGGCATCGCGTTGATTCCGACCTTCGCATCGGGCGTCTTGAACGGCAAGCCGGCGCTGCTGCAGTACATTCCGGGCAAACACGTGTTGCACTACGAAAACGGTGAAGACCGCCGGAAGGTCACACTGCATGTCGGTGGCGACTATCCCCGAACAGGCGACTTCGAGATCAAAGCGGACTTGGAACACCCCGCCAGGTTTGCGGTCGTTTTGCGCGCACCTTCTTGGGCAACTGGGTTCGAAGCGACGGTTGACGGCGTGACCCACCGTCCTTCGGGCAGCCGTCTGATCGAGATCGAACGGGTCTGGTCGCCTGGCGACAAGGTACGCGTGAAGATTCCCCTCAAAGTCCGTCGGGTTCACGACGGCGACACGACCGGAGACTCGGTTGCCTTCGTGAGAGGGCCGCAGGTTCTCGCCACGGATACGGCCATTGAAGGAAACGGCATCCCGGAGTCGTGGTGGGGCGACACCCTCTACACCCAAGTCGTCAAACAGAACGGCATCGACGAGGAGTTACGCCTGGTGACCTTCGCGGATGCGGGCCAGAACAAGGAGGAATACGCGGTGCTC
>JAPPKV010000403.1 GCA_028819775.1 Gammaproteobacteria bacterium
CGAAGTGGAACGGCGCATCGTCGCCAACTCGTCGCTACGCGTCGTCGGTCGGCTCGACGCTGCGGAAGCGGGGCGCGACGAATACGGCTTCCTCCCAGCGGTCCATCGACAGCGCGCAACGATCCTGAAACCCGGCACCATGATCCTGTCCCAGCCGGAATTGCCGATTCCCCTGGTCACGCAGTTTCCGTTCCCGGCCTGGGCCACCCGAGCCAGCGAAGCGGCCCCCGCCAGGGGCAATGATGACGGTGACGATCCGTTCCGGGGTTTGGGTTAGACGCGATGCGGTTCCTGCACACCGGTGACTGGCATGTCGGCAAGACCTTGCGCGGTCGCAGCCGCGCCGACGAGCACCGCGCCGTTTTGGCGGAGATCGCGGACATCGCCGACGACCGCCAGGTCGACGCCGTGCTCGTGGCCGGCGATCTGTTCGACACGTCGGCGCCTGGTCCCGAGTCCGAAGAGATCGTCTACGAGACGCTGCTAAGACTCTCCGGTGAACGGCCCGTGGTTGTCATAGCCGGCAACCATGACAACCCCAATCGCTTCAACGCGGTCAAGCCGCTGCTCGAACTCGGCAATGTCATCGCGCTGCCGCGGGTCGCGAAGCCCGAGGAGGGCGGCGTTGTCGACCTTGAGATCGGCGCTGGCGAACGGGCGCACATCGTCCTGCTGCCATTTGTCTCGCAACGCGGCATCGTGAAAGCCGAGGCCTTGATGTCCCAGGACGCCGATGAACACGCCGGCGAATACGCCGAACGACTGAGCCAGGTACTGGAGCGTCTCTGCCGCGTAGGGGACGGGCTTGTCCCGTCCCGCGCCTCCAGAGCAGATCCCGCATCCGTGAATCTCGTCCTGGCCCACGCCATGGTGCACGGCGGCACAATGGGGGGCGGCGAACGGTCGGCGCACACGGTCTTCCAATACAGCATCCCGACCTCGGCGTTTCCGGCCGACTACCACTACGTCGCGCTCGGCCACCTGCACCGCGCCCAGGAACTCGCCGGTGGCTGTCCCATCCACTACAGCGGTTCGCCACTGCAACTCGACTTCGGTGAAACGGAGGATGCGAAGAGCGTCAATGTCGTCGAGGCCACGCCGGGACAGCCGGCTAGCGTCGAGCGAGTGCCGCTATCGGCGGGCCGGCGGCTACGGCGCGTCGGCGGTTCGTTGGCGACGCTTTCGGAGTTGGCGGATACCGTTGGCGAGGACTTCCTCTTGGTGGAGGTCCAGGAGAGTCCGAGACCCGGCTTGGCGGACGAGGTGCGTGAGCTCCTTCCGAGTGCCGTGGAAGTACGCGTGCCGAAGACGGGGCCGGATCCAAATGGTGACGGTCACGACGGTCGCCCGCCGCAAGAGTTGTTCCGCAGCTATCTGTCGTACATCGGCGCAAGCAACGAGCAGGTAGAAGAGCTTTTCGACGAGTTGCTGGAGGATGCGGATGCGCCCTGAAGCGTTGGAACTCGACGGGTTCACGGTGTTCCGCGAGCCGACCCGGGTCGAGTTTGCCGACGCCGACTTGTTTGCCCTCACCGGCCCGACGGGTGCCGGAAAGTCGAGTCTCATCGACGCCATGGTATTCGCGCTCTACGGGAGCGTCCCGCGCCTCGACGATGAGCGAGCGGTGGCGCCGGTGATCAGCCAGGGTCGACAGGATGCACGGGTCCGATTCGACTTCGCGCTGGGCGAGCGGCGTTTCACAGCGGTCCGTGTCGTCCGGCGTGGCAAAGGTGGGACCGCGTCGACAAGGGAAGCCCGGCTGCAGCGCGACGACGAGGTTGTGGCCGGCAACGTCCGCGAACTCGATGCCGAGATCAGGCGACTGCTCGGCCTCGACTTCCGTCAATTCACCACCTGCGCCGTACTGCCGCAAGGCGAGTTCAAACGATTCCTACACGCGCTGCCGGGTGAGCGGCAGAAGCTGCTCACACGGTTGCTGGGCTTCAGTGTCTATGGGGACATGCGGCACCGAGCGGTACAGAGGGCAGCCATCGGTCGGGACACCATGGAACGGGCCCAACGTCGCCTTGATGACCTTGCGAACGTGAACAAGAAGGTCGAAAAGGCATGCGCTGCACGCCTTGATGGACTCAGGAAGCTGCAGGACGAGGCTGCGGACGAGCTGTCCGGGATGAACGAACTACAGCGGGAGATCGAGACCCTTGCGCCACGGCGCAAGGAACTTGCCATCCAGCTGAAGGCGCTTCGAGGGGTTCGAATGCCCAGCGACGTCCGAGAGCTGGCGTTGGATGTGCTCGCGGCAACGCAGGCCGTCCAAGGCGCGGAACAGGCCCGGGCTTTGGCGAACGCGGAGTGGGTGAGCGCCGAGGAGAGTCGTTCTGCTTTCGGCGACAAGGGCATGTTGGAGGAAGCGCGGCGGCTCTACAGTGACCTGAGTGTCCTTGAACGCAACCTGTCGGCAGCGGCCAAGAGGGTGGCGAAAGCCCGCGAGAACGACGATGAACACCGGGCCGCCCTGAAGTTGGTGGCCGGTGCGGCGGCGTCGGCGCGGCAAGCCTTGGAGACTGCGCGTCGCACCCATGCCGCCCACGAACTGCGGGGCCACCTGGTCGCCGGCGAATCGTGTCCCGTCTGCCGCCAGTTGGTTGAAGAGTTGCCGGTCGCCGAAAAGCCCGCGACCCTCGTTGACCTTGAGGATGCAGAACGCGATGCCAACGAAACGCTGGAGGCCGCCCGTCGGGAACAGGAGGTCTCGGCAAAGGACCTCGGTGGTGCGATGGCCTACGAGTCGAGATTCGATGCCGATTTCCAGGAGACCTCGAAACGCCTGGAGGGTTCGCCCTCCTTGGAGGTCGTCGTAGACCAGCTTGCGCAGATCGCCGACGCCGACGAGCAGTCTCGTGAAGCGAAGCAGCGGCTCGACGAAAGTTCACAGGCCTTGATTGATGCCCAACGCGAGCATCAGGCGGTTCAAGTGCGCGAAAGGGCGGCTTGGGGCGCCTTCCACGCGGCCCGAGACAAGCTGTCGGCGCTTGCGCCGCCGTCGGCAAAGACCGATGACCTGGCGGGATCGTGGGTGGTACTCCAACAATGGGCCTCCAAGTCGATCCCGAGTATTGCCCAAACGGACGATGGGCTGCGGGAACAGTCCGAGCGGCGTGGCGCCGAGCTGGAATCCCGCGCAAGCCGACTCGCCGCTCGCTTCGAGGAACACGAAGTCGTCTTCGACGACGATCCCATGCGGAGTCTGCAGGATGCGGTGACGAAGGCAGGTGTCGCGCTAGCGACGGTGCAAGCGAACCGCAAGGAGAAGAAGCAGCTTCGCAACGAGATCAAGAGCACCAAGTTGGGGGTCGATGTCGCGGAGGCGTTGGCGGTCCACCTAAAGGCGAATGGTTTCGAAAGGTGGTTGCTGCACGAGGCCTTTGGTCAGCTGGCCGCCGGTGCCAGCAAGATCCTGCTGGAACTCTCGAACGGCCAATTTGCATTCGGGCACAACGAGAAGCTCGAATTCGAGGTTGTCGACCTCGCCAACGCCGGCGAGGCACGCTCGGCGAAAACGCTTTCCGGCGGCGAGACCTTCTTGGCTTCGCTGTCGTTGGCGCTGGCGCTGGCGGACGAAGTCGCGGATCTCGCGACCGAAGGCACCGCGCGATTGGAATCCATCTTCCTGGACGAGGGTTTCGGCACGCTCGATCCCGACACGCTCGATATCGTGGCGACCGCGATCGAGGAACTTGGCGCCCGTGGCCGCATGGTGGGCGTCGTCACCCACGTGCCCGACTTGGCGGAACGCATGCCGGTCCAGTTCAAGGTCTCCAAGGCATCGGGAAGCGCCCACGTCCAACGAGTCGAGGCGTAGGCTGTGCCGCAAAAGGTCGCCATCGAGAGCTGGGATCCCGACTACGGGGTTCCCTCGACGGACCATGCCGAGGAGACCGATGTCGAGATCAACGTCGACGTCGAAGTGCCCGAGCAGCGGTGGGTTCCGATACCGGCGCAGGCCGAACAACGCCCCGAGGCGCTGCTGTTCATCGATGGGGTGCGCCGCGTCGACGCGAACGCCTGGCTCGAGGACGATGGGACCCCGGTACGCCAAGGTATGTTCGCGTCGTTCGCGGCCGGTGCCGTGCGGGTCGCCGACCAGGCACACGTGGATCGCTTGGAAGTCCGGCGCACGCTCTTTGCCTCCGGCAATCCGGAGGCGTTCGTCACACGGGCGGGCATCTACGAGCCTTTCGGCGTTGCGACGCCGGGGGCGGACGCGCTGTCTTCGGCGCTTCAGGAGCGTCTCGGCGATTTAGAGGTCGAGGTCGCGGCCAGGGTTGCGGACAACGCCGATCTCGTGGTCGTCGATGGTCCTCTCTACCGGCGCCAGCACTTGCCGCGCACCATCGGTTACGTCAAGACGCACCGGGTGCAGTACCTCAAAGGGCGTCCTCTGGAGACGATTGCCGCACTCGCCGAGCGTGAACGCACGCCGGTGTTCCGGTTCCGGACATCCTGGACTCGCCACGCTTGGTATTTCCGCCTGCCTGGCCCCAAGACGCATGCCTGGTCCGGGGTGGTACGCATGGAAGCAACCGCAGACCTGCCGCTCGACGAAACCCTCGCCTTGGCCAACCTCACTGCGGCCGTGCTGCCTCGCTACGCCTCGAAGCCCCACAAGGATCCCCGCGCCCCGCAGAACCTCTACCCGATTGCCGGTCTCGAGCGCGAGTTGCGCAGGCGTCTCGGCGATGCGGTCTACGTGGAACGGGCGCTACGCGCGGCGGCAGGCTGACCGCCCGCATTGACGACCCTCGCGGGCCTAACCGATGATCGACGCATGCGATTCGCATTGGCGCTGGTTATTGTCGCCTCCTGGGGCGCGAGTGCGTCGCCGCCTTTGGGCGGGGCATCCGCGACCAATGCCGAGGCGCGCTCCGACGCGTCACCGGCGCCGACCGGTGAACTCGAGGCGGAAGCCCGCTGGTTGCTCGGTGCTGCCAATATCGT
>JAPPKV010000445.1 GCA_028819775.1 Gammaproteobacteria bacterium
AACCCGACGACGACTTCTTCGTACACCATTCACCGGCCCAGGTGGTCGCCATCACGCGCGCCATCGATAGTCACGACATCGACACCGGCCCGCTCGTGACCGTACTCGACGTCGCCGACGAAGCAAGCGCCGAAGGGGCGACTGAGGTCTTCCTTTACGCCCGCGACCGCGACAGCCTTTTCGCCGACAGCGTTCGCGCCATCGACGCCGCCAGCCTTCGCGTGGCCGCGGCACGGATCGCAACCAGCGCGTCGGGAATCTGTTTGAACTCCTACATCGTCCTGGATGGCGACGGCGCCCCGGTCGCCGACGACAGGCGCGCCGAACTCGCCCAATCGCTGACCCGGGCGATGCACGGCGACCGCGGCACCGGGCCGCTCCGCCACGTGTCGCGCCAACTCAAACAGTTCGTCATGCCGACACAGGTCGCGCTGACCACGGAGCCCGGTGCCCGGACCTCCACCCTGCGGGTAGTTGCCTCGGACCGACCGGGTTTGCTGGCCACATTGGGGGGGCTCTTCGAAGAACTCGACATCAGCGTCCGCCGCGCCCGCATCACCACCCTCGGGGAAAGGGTCGAGGACGTTTTCGAAATCACCAATCGTGCCCAGCACGCGATCACCCACGCCGGGGTGACCCATGCCGTCACGGAGACGATTCGCTCGACGCTCGACGCGGAGATCGCCCGCGGTCACTCCGGCCAATCCCGCACGGCCGCGGGCGTCCCGGCAAGGCAATGAACCCGCATCTCGACAGGCTCAAGCCCTACCCTTTCGAGCGTTTGAACGCGCTCGTCGACGGTCCGACCCCGAATCCATGACTTCGGCCAGCTCGCGCCGATGCGGCTCGCACGACACCAACGGGCTGACCGACGAGGTCTTGGCGCTCACGCAAGCGCTGGTGGCGCGCCCATCCGTTTCCCCCGACGACGCCGGGTGCCAGGATCTGCTCATCGAGCGACTCGAAGGTGCCGGCTTCGCAGTGGAGCGCATGCGTTTCGGCGAAGTCGACAACTTCTGGGCCGAGCATCCGAATCCTCAACGCCACGCTGCAGCCCGCGAACCTCGTTTGGTACTCGCCGGACACACCGACGTGGTGCCCAGCGGACCGGCGGCCTCCTGGTCATCGCCCCCTTTCGAACCCTCGGTGCGCGACGGCTTCCTCTATGGTCGGGGGGCGGCCGACATGAAATCGAGCTTGGCCGCAATGGTCGTCGCCGCCGAACGTTTCGTGGCCGACCACCCCGACCATCCCGGTTGCCTGGGACTCCTGGTCACCAGCGACGAGGAAGCCGACGCCGTGGACGGCACAGTCCGCGTCGTGCAGGAACTGGTCCGGCGGGGCGTCGGAATCGCCTACTGCATCGTCGGCGAGCCGTCCTCCTCGGCCCGGGTCGGCGACGTGATCCGCGTCGGACGCCGGGGTTCGTTGGGCGCCACCGCCAAGGTGAAAGGCCTACAGGGCCACGTCGCCTACCCCGAGCAGGCCGTGAACCCGATCCACTCGGCAGTGGCGGCCTTGAAGACGCTGGTCAACGCGACCTGGGACGAAGGCGATGCCGACTTTCCGCCGACGAGCTTCCAGGTCTCGAACGTCCGAGCCGGTACCGGGGCAGGCAACGTCATTCCCGGCGAGTTCGAGTGTGCGTTCAACTTCCGCTTCAATCCGACGCAAACACCCGACGGGCTGACGGCAGCGGTGGAACGGGCGTTCGAAAGCGCGGGCGCCGATACCGAATTCGACTGGCGGCTCTCGGGCATGCCGTTCATCACCCGCGGCGGAAAGCTCATCGATGCAGTGCGGCAGGCGGTCGCCGACGTCGTCGGACTCGAGACCCGGACCTCGACCTCGGGCGGAACATCGGACGGCCGCTTCATCGCGCCAACCGGGGCGGAGGTCGTGGAAATCGGGCCGGTCAACGAGACCATCCACCAAGTGGACGAACGGGTGGCCTTGGCGGATCTGGCACCCTTGACCCGCATCTACGAATCCATCCTCGGGCGCGTTCTGCTGGCCACGTAGGGGACGGGCTTGTCCCGTCCCGTCCCGCCCCGGCACCGTGACCCGCGCGGGCGACCACAAGGGTCGCCCCTACAAGTCTGCGGCGCAGAACTCAACCGGAAGTCCAACTAGCGAGTCAACGTTCGAGACGCCGGCTCCGTCACTGTATTGTTGATCCGGGACGGACCACTTGACCCCCGGATCGTGGACAGATCACTGGCCGTGCTAAGCAAGACAATCAAGGTACTCGCCGCGCTGGTCGGCATCGCCGCGCTGCTGGTAGTGGGCATGGCCTTGATGCCGGCCCGGTCGATCAAGCTGGCGACCGACCACGTTGACGGCTTGGTGCTCGTCACCGCCGAGGGTTGGTTGTTCAGCGGCGAAGCGGATCTTGCGTATCGGGGCGAGGATCTCGGTCGCATGACGTGGTCGGTGCGACCCGGGGCAGTGCTGGACTTTCAATTGGGAACCGACTGGAAAGTCGTGCATCCAGACTACACGGTGTCGGGAACTGCGGCAGTGGGAGTCGGCGCGACCGAAATGGCGGCCACCGGCATCATCAACGCGCTGGCCGTGAACCGGTTCCTTTCCCAATATCACATCTCCCTCGACGGCATGTTCGAAGTTGGCGGCCTCCGTGTCCGCCTTGACGCCGCCGGAGTTGCCGCCGAGGGAAGCCTGCGCTGGTCAGGGGGCCGTACGGTCTACCGGTTGGCCGGCGAGACTTACGACGCCCAGTTGCCGGGCATGGTGGGCAGGTTGACAAGCGTGGCGGCCGAACCCCGACTCGAGGTGGTCACGGCGGACGACTCGCTGCCGCTGCTCAATGTCCGATTGGCCGCCGACGGCTGGGCCCACATCGGCGTGACCGCACGGTTGACATCGCTTGCGGGGAATCCCTGGCGAGACGGGGACAACGGGGATGCCGTGGTCGTCACCGTCTCCGAACGCCTGTTCGAACCGGACGGCGCCGATGTTTAGGATTCCCGGGGTTGCTACAATGGTCTGCACCGGCTCTCCGGCGGCTTTCCGGTCGCCAGCGCGCGCTGGGAGCACGACCGCTCGGTGCCAGGAACCTCGCCGAGCGTGGCTACCGTGCTGGTAACTCCGGGCCAGTAGGGGCATAAGCGTGGTCGACATCCCCAAGTTCTTGAATCACAGGGTCTCCAGCGTCGTCGCCTTGGTCGTTCTTGTGCTTGGAATCCTGGCGACGCTATGGTGGGCGTTCGTGTTCTTCATAACTGGGCCGAAGCCGTTGCACGTCGAGGTGTTGGACGACGCGTCGACGCGAGAGGCGCCCGACATCCCGATCGAGCGAATCGTGGCGATGAACCTCTTCGGGGAACCCACCCGCGACGCCGCACCGAGGACCGAGACGCTGAGCGAGACGAAACTCTCGCTGGTCCTGCACGGCGTGTTCGTTGCCGACAAGGCCGACGCTTCCACGGCGCTGATCTCCCAAAGGAACAACAACCCCAAACTCTTTGCGATCTCCGATCGCCTACCCGGCAACGCCCGCCTCGAAGAGGTCTACCGAGACCGTGTCGTGGTCAGCCGCGGCGGCGTACGCGAGAACCTGAGCTTCAAGCGGGGTGACCAGCTAATCCGCCCCGGCGTCCGACACTCGAATGCCGATCGTGCGGAGTCCCCGCCACGCCTGAATCCCTCGTCGCCCAAGGCGCAGCGGAACCCGCGCAGCCTGATCGAAAGGACACTTGCCAAGCACCGCGACGAGATCGACCGCGACCCCAAGAAGTTCATCGAGACCCTTGGCCTTACGACTTCCGAACGAGGCGGCTACCTGCTCGGCACGTTCGCAGACAACGATGCCCGCCTTGAACGAGGAGACAGGCTGATAAGCCTGAACGGCAAACCGGTCGGAAACGCGAAACAGGATCGCCACCTACTCGAGAAAATCCTCGCCGGCCAATCCGTGGAAGTTCAGATCCAACGCGGCGAGCAGCGAATCACGTCCACTCTCTCGCTGGACTCGTTGAACTAGCCGACCGCAATCCCGGCGCACGAGTAAGACAACGATTCATCGCGAGCCAACGTCTAGCGGTGGTAATCAAGTGAGACGAGTGATGCCGATGGTACGGCGAGAACAGGAAGTAGCATGACCCCCAGTAGACACGGCGAACAGCCGGCGAAATCAACGTCCCGTGGCTCACCGGTCCGGGAATGGGCACCTTGGACGTGGAGCGTCGTCCGCCGCACCGTCTCGGCCATGGTGGTGGTCGCGGTCACAATGGCCATAACGGCTGCCGCCCAGTCCACGTGGGTGGTCAACGGCGCCGACATGCCCATGCAGGAATTCGTCAACCAGGTCGCCGAGATGACCGGCAAGACGATCATCCTCGACCCCCGCCAGCAGAACGCCAAGGTTACGGTCTTCTCGAACACCGAGCTCGACGCCGACGGCGTCTACGAACTGTTCCTGACCGTCTTGAAGGTCCACAACCTCGGTGCCGTCGAGAACAACGGCGTGGTGGAGGTGCTCCAGAACACCACGGTCAAACAGAGCGGCACCGACCGCGTCAACCTGGACGACGCGGCATCGAGCCAACTCGTGACCCGCGTTATTCCGCTTGCCCACGTCGAAGCATCCGAAATCGTCAAGACGGTCAGACCCCTGATGCCGCAGGCGGCCCACGTCGCAGCGATCGAGAATCCCAATGTGCTGATCCTCGCCGACTTCGCGAGCAACATCTCGCGGCTGACCACTCTGATCGAGCAGACCGATGTCGTCGACGAAGACGAGATCGTCCACCGCGAACTCGAGCACGCCTGGGTGGGCACCGTGGCCGCCATCCTCGAAGAGATCGCGCCGGACCAACTCGGCCGCGGCGCCAAGGGACCGCAGGCCGTACAAATCGTCGCCAACGAACGCAACAATTCACTGATTCTGAAAGGAAAACTCGAGCCGATCGCGGATGCCCTGCGGC
>JAPPKV010000299.1 GCA_028819775.1 Gammaproteobacteria bacterium
GCAGGAGGCCGTTCTCGATGCAGGCGCGGACGCAACCCGCAGTTCCCTCTGGACGCAGGGACAGTGACTTGCCCTTCCGGTCATCGAACGTGTACATCTCCTTTTCGACCAGATCGGTAGTTTCGCCCACGCCCCGAGTAAACAGGTCCGTCGCTTCCACGAGCGGAAGTCGCAACTCCTGGAAGCCGTAGCGGCCCAGCACGTCGATGACTACGCCTTCGACCTCCCGCCAGCGTTCCGACTCGCCGGGCAGGATGTCGCGCATGCCACGCACCCGCTGGTATTTCCCGGCCACCGTCAGCCCCCGACCTCGAATCTCGCGACTTGCCCGGGGCGGACCGGATCCACGGAGACGCGTTCGCCATTGAAGGTGACATCGACAACGGCGGGGTTGCCGAGGAGTACCGAAAACGGTGCCCGGCCACGTACCGTTGCCGTCTCGCCGTCCCGACCAAGGTCGCCGTGCAGCAGGTCGCCATCCAGTGCCCGGACCTCCACCCAGCAATCCCCCTCGAAGACGAATGTGATCCGGTCGGGTCCAGCCAAGGCATCGTCGTCGGTCGCGGGTTCGTCGGTGTCCGCATCGACGACACCCGGCTCGACCGCGGCAGCCTCCGCGGGGGCGGGAACGGTGCCACCGGGCTCGGATGACTCGGGCACCGCGGCGGTCGACGCCAACGCCGGGGCGGGTTCGCCTTGCACGGCAGGGGTGGACTCCAACGCCGGGGCAGGTTCGCCTTGCCCGTCAGGAGCCGACTCCAACTTCGGGACGGGGTCGCCTTGTTCTGTGGCAACCGCCTCCGGGGCAACCTCGGGAGTCGGAGGACTGGCGGCTGCAGTAGGCGGCGGATCCGCCCGGGCGGTATTCGGCACGGCTGCCGGGACGGCCTGTTCGACGTTCCCGCCCTGCCACGCCCACCACAGGGCACCGCCGATCAGGATCACGAAAACCAACACGATGCTGCCGTACACCAGACCCCAGCTTTCACGGGCGAAATCGTCGAACAACGCCCACCGCGATCGCGGGACGACCGCGGGCAATACCGACTCCGCTTCAACAGTGTCGGAACCGACCGCCACCGTCGTGGCATCCAGACCGACGAGGCGGGCGTAACGCCGAACGTAGCCGCGGACATACGGGCGCGGCGGCAAATCCTCGTAGCGCTCGGCCTCGAGAGCATTGACCGTGCGTTCCGTGACCTTGAGCGCGTTGGCGATTTCGACAACCGACAGACCGGCCTTCTCCCGCGCCGCGCGCAACGCCGGCCCGAACCCGTCGGCACGCACGTCCCGCGCGCCGCCGCCTGCGGCCAGATCCCGGCCGGGCTCGTTCCCAGGCGTCAGCTTTTGCGCGTCCCGCGCGTCGTCCGTCGCGCTCATGGCGCCGGTCGCGTCTGCATCGACACGGCTTCCCGCGCCAGATACCGCATCCTTCGTCGCGTGCGGTCGTGGACCGTTCCCGTCAGCTGACCGCAAGCCGCGCCGATTTCATCCCCACGCGTGGTCCGTAGCATGGTGGCGATGCCGGCGTTCAACAGGCTGCTCTGGAAACCGGCGATCCTCTCGGCATCCGGCCGCCGGTAGCCGCTTCGATCCTCCGGGAACGGGTTGAACGGAATCAGGTTCACCTTCGCGCGCAGACCGGTGAGGAGGCGTGCCAGGTCCCGGGCGTCGGCCAAGCTGTCGTTCACCCCTTCGATCAGCGTGTATTCCATCGTGATGCTTCGGCGTTCGCCCAATCGGCGTAGGTAATGTCGACAGGCGTCGAGCAGATCCGCGATCGGGTACTTCCGGTTGAGCGGCACGAGGACGTTGCGAAGTTCGTTTCGCGGGGCGTGGAGGGACACGGCAAGGGAGACGTCGGTGTGCAACGCCAGATCGCGGATGCGGGGCACTACCCCGGCGGTGCTGATGGTCACCCGGCGCTTGGAGATGCCAAAGGCCAGGTCGTCCATCAGGACGTCGGTGGCATCGATCACGGGTTGGAAGTTGAGCAAGGGCTCGCCCATGCCCATGAACACGACGTTGGTGATACCCCGGTCATCGCCGCGGGCGGCGAGTACGCGGCTGGCCTGCCATACCTGGCCGACGATCTCGGCACGGGTCAGATTTCCGTTGAAGCCCTGCTTGCCCGTGGCGCAGAAACTGCAGTCCAGGGAGCAACCCACCTGCGATGAAATGCACAGCGTGTTGCGCCGGGTCGGTGTGCCGGCCTCGGGGGCGTCGTACGTACCACCGGCATCCGGGATCAGCACGGTCTCCACCGCCTGTCCCCGTTCGGTGTGCGTCAGCCACTTCACGACCCCGTCGGAGGATCGCCGGCCGGCGCTGAACGCCGGCACACGGATCTCGGCAATCTCCCTCAGATGGCTGCGCAGCGACCTCGAGATATTGGTCATGGCGTCGATGTCGGTGACCTTGGCACGGTAGATCCATCGCATCACCTGGTCCGCCCGGTAGGGCTTTTCGCCAATCCCCTGGAAAAACGACCGAAGCGAGGCCCGCGGCATCCCGAGCAGATTGGTCTTCGCCTCGGCCATGGTGCGAGCGGGCTAGCCCTCCGACGACGCGGGTCTCGCGCAGATCTCCTCGGGAGAGAAGAAGTAGGCGATCTCGCGTTCAGCTGAAGCCTCGGAATCGGAGCCGTGCACCGCGTTCGCGTCGATGGACTGGGCGAAATCGGCGCGGATGGTTCCCGGCGCGGCTTGCATAGGGTCGGTTGCGCCCATTAAGGCGCGGTTGACTGCGATGGCGTTCCGGCCTTCGAGAACCTGGACCACGATGGGGCCGGAGCACATGTAGTCGACCAAGGGCTCGTAGAACGGCTTGCCGCGATGCTCGGCGTAGAACCCGCCGGCGACCTCCGGTGTCAGTCGAACCATTTTCGCCGCGACGATCGCCAAGCCGCCCTTTTCGAAACGGGAGTAGATCTCGCCGATGAGATTCTTTGCGACGGCGTCGGGTTTGACGATCGAGAGCGTCCGCTCCACACGTTTGCCGCCCGTCTGGTTGGCGGTGCCGGTCTCATTCGCGGATGCGTCAACCCCGCCACCGCCGCCACTGGCAGATTGTTCCATTGCATGGTCTCCGGTGCGGCTCAAGCGCGTTGGCCACGGCTCACAGGGGATGCGCGTTGCCCGAGACCCTATTATACGCCGCTTGCGCGACCGGTCGGTTTCGGCGATGTACGGTTCTGCAGCGCCCCCACCACTTCCGCGAGCCGACGTCCGGCGAAGTCCACATCCGACTGGGTGGTGAAGCGACCTACGGTGAGGCGCAGGGTGCTGGCCGCCAAGTCATCGGCAATGTCCATTGCGCGCAGAACGTATGACGGTTCCACGGTGGCGGACGTGCAGGCCGAGCCCGACGACACGGCAATGTCGTCCAAGGCCATCAACAGGGTCTCGCCGTCCACGCCGTCGAATGCGACGCTGAGCGTACCCGGCAGGCGCCGCTCCGGCGAACCGTTCAACTGCGTTCCGGGTATCTGCTGGATGTGAGACCACAAGCGACTGCGCAGCTCGACGACCCGCCGGCTCTCTGCATCCACGCAAAGTGCCGCCAGTCTGCACGCCTCGCCCATGCCGACGATCTGGTGGGTTGCCAGGGTTCCTGATCGCATGCCTCTTTCATGGCCTCCGCCGTGTATCTGCTCGGCGATGGCCACGGGCGGCTCGCGACGGACGTACAACACGCCGATGCCCTTGGGGCCGTAGATCTTGTGGGCCGAGATGCTCACGAGGTCCAGGCAGTCGCGCTCCACGTCGAGTGACAGCTTGCCCGCGCTCTGCGCCGCATCGGTGTGGAACGGCACTCCCCGTTCGCGGCAAAGGCGGCCGATCGCGGCGATGTCGTTGACCGTGCCCACCTCGTTGTTGGCGTGCATCACCGAAACCAGAAAGGTGTCGTCCTGGATTGCCGCCGCCACGTGCGCGGGATCGACGATGCCATCGGGGCCGGGATCCACGTAGGTCACCTGCACGCCTTCGGTTTCTAGGTACTTGGCGGTGTCGAGGACGGCCTTGTGTTCGTAGGTGGTAGTGACCAAATGGCCGCCGCCCGCCGCCTCCGCGACGCCCTTGAGGGCAAGGTTGTCGGACTCGGTCGCTCCCGAGGTCCAGACGATGGCGCGCGGATCGGCATGGATGAGGTCGGCGACGTGGACGCGGGCTTCCTCGACGAGTTCGGCGGCATCCCAGCCGTAGGCATGGGTCGTCGAGGCGGGATTGCCGAATTCGCCGTCCATCGCCAGGCATCGGTTCATTTTCTCCACGACGCGAGGATCGACCGGCGTGGTGGCCGAGTAGTCGAGATAGACGGCTCGCCTTCGGCCCGGCGCCGGGGCCGCGGCTTCAGACATGCCGGGCGGCAATCAGGTTGCCTATATCCTGTCGTCTCGCCACCGAGAGCACATCGCCGCGGCTAACCAGGCTCGCCAAGGTGATGCGCGAGAGGAAAAGATGGATCTGCATCGACAGGTCTGCCCACAACTCGTGGGTCAGGCAGACCTCGCCGTCCTGGCAGTCGCCGGTGCCGCCGCAACGAGTCGCGTCCACGCCCTCTCCGACGGCGCCGATCACATCGGCGACGCTCAGGTTCTCGGGATCGGTGCTCAAGCGATAGCCGCCGCCCGGGCCGCGCCAGCTTTCGACTAGCCCGGCGCGCTTCAAGCGTCCGAATATCTGCTCGAGATAGGGCCGGGAAATGCCTTGCCTATCCGCGATCTCGGCGAGCGAGATCGGCCTGTCAGACGCATGTAGCGCGACATCCAGTATCGCTGTGACCGCGTATCGACCCTTGGTGGTAAGGCGCATGGATCTCGCCATCGACGTTATCGACCCTATTTTGGAGCGAGGCGGGTTCCGCCGCAAGGCAGAGCCTTGTCCAATGCGACATGAGCCTGAACGCAAAGTGCGATTCCAACGCAAA
>JAPPKV010000069.1 GCA_028819775.1 Gammaproteobacteria bacterium
CGTGCCAATCCCGACCGAGGCCGGCCAGTACGCCAAGCCGCATGCTTTGTCTCCGCGCCCAATTCCGGCGCGCACTGTGGTCGAACGACAGGTGTAATGCAAATGCTGCCTCCCTTCGGTGCGTGAAGAGGGGTCAGTCTGAGTCGCGGCCCCTCAGCGCGTGGTAGATCAACAATAGGACGGCCGCGCCTACTGTTGCCAAGAACAAGCTCACGAGATCGAAGCCCCGCACCGACCCCAAGCCGATACCGGCACCGATCCAGCCACCGAGGAACGCACCGGCGACGCCGATTACGGCAGTGACCAGAATACCCCGGGGACCCTTGTCGGGCATGATCCACCGTGCGAGCGCACCGGCGATCAACCCAAGCACGATCCAGCTCAAGATGCCCATCTGCGCGACTCCGGCAATCCCGACCCCTAAAGACTACACGCGTTCGGCCCGGGACACGAAGGTCTAATTGCTATTGAATTCGCTATTGTTAATCATTCGCATTTGCAATACAGTTCCGTGGTCATGCGATCACGGGGCGCGGAATGACCCGAACATTGGCGTTGTCAACACTCGCTGCGGGCTTGGCCGTGGCCGACGGGAACACGGACCAGGCACCTCATCTCGAAGAGGTCACCATCGTCGGCACCCGGGAACAGGCCGCAGGCACCGCGGGGGCCGCACACATTCTGAACACACGGATGCTGGCCCGGTTCGCCTACACCGACGTGCAGCGCATCGCCCGCCAGGTTCCCGGTGTCTCCATCCAGGTGGAGGACGGCTTCGGCCTGCGCCCGAACTTGAGCATCCGGGGGGTGGCGACGGAGCGCAGCGGACGCATCACCTTGCTCGAGGACGGCGTGCTGATCGCTCCGGCCCCGTACTCGGCGCCCTCGGCCTACTACTTCCCCACCGCCGGTCGAATGGCGGCCTTCGAGGTCCTCAAGGGACCGGCGGCGATCAGCCAGGGCCCGTACACGATCGGCGGCGCGTTCAACATGATCTCGACGCCGATCCCCGTCGAGTCCGGTGGTTCGGTGTTCGCCGAAACCGGGCAGCATGGAACCAACCGGCTGCACGGAACCTACGGCGCCGCCGGCGAACACGGTTTCGGCTATCTGCTCGAGACGCATCAGTGGTTCTCGGACGGCTACCAGTCTATCGACCGCAGCGACAACGACACCGGGTTGGACGTTCGGGACTACACCGTCAAGCTCGCCTTTGCGCCGGCGCAATCCGCCCACCGCGTCGAACTGAAGGTCCAGTTGGCCGGGCAGACCTCGAATCAAAGCTACCTCGGACTGACCGATGTGGACTTCCGCAACGACCCGCAACGCCGCTACGGCGTGTCGGCGCTCGATAGGATACGGACAGACCACGAGCAGGTGATCGTCCGACACGAATACACCCCGGACGATGCGTGGAGGCTGACGACGACCGTCTACGACAACCGGCACGCCCGCAATTGGTTCAAGACCGAAGGCATCGACTTCGACGGCAGCGCCAACGCCGAAGCCCTGTCCCGCACCAGCTGGTCCAGCGTTGTGTCGGCAGTGAACCGCCGGACCCCGCTGGGGGGGCTTTCCGCCGCCCAGTTGGCGGCGATCCTTCACGGTAGGGCCGACACGGCCCCGGGCAGCATCCAGTTGAGAGCCAACGACCGTCAGTACGTGTCCCGCGGCATCCAGTTGGGCGTGTCATGGAGCGGGCTCGTGGGCGATGTCGTACACGCTCTACGGATCGGCGTTCGCTATCACGAGGACGAGGAGGACCGGCTGCAGCGCAACAGCAGCTACCGCCAGGAGAACGGGATGTTGCGCCTTGACGATCTGGGTCGCCTAGGCAACGCCGGAAACCGTATCCAAGAGGCCGAGGCCGTCGCGGTCTTCGCGCAGGACCGAATCGACATCGGAGATTGGACGCTGACGCCGGGGCTGCGCTACGAGGCCATTGACCAGCGCCGCACCCGCTACGAGATTCGCACCGGTCGAACGGAGACCCCCGCCTCCCGTGCAGCCGGCAACCTGCGCAGCACGCGTGCGAACAGAACCCGGATCGTGCTTCCGGGAATCGGCGTCCTCTACCGGCTGAATGATCGCGCGACGTTGCTCGCGGGCGTGCACAAGGGCTTCACGGCACCGTCCAACGCACCGGACGTTCGACCGGAGGAAGCGGAGAACTACGAACTCGGGGTTCGCTTCCGCGCTCCACATGCGCGGTTCGAGGCCGTTGCTTTCCTGTCCGACTACGACAACCTGCTCGGCGAGTGCACCTCTTCCTCGGGCGTCGACTGCGAGGCGGGCGATGCCTTCAACGGCGATGCGGTCACCGTTCGTGGACTCGAACTCTCCACCGCCATGGACTTGGCGCCGACCGCCGGTTTCGGCGTTCCGTTCGAGATCGTATACACCTACATCGACGGACGATTCGACACCGACATCGCGGACACGGACTTTTTCGGCGACGTTGGCGCGGGTGATCCCGTGCCGTACATCCCGACGCATCAGGTCTATTCGACGCTTGGCATCCACAAGGAGCCGTTTTCGGGCCATCTTTCGATCAGCCGTGTCGAAGGCGCGTGCGTGCGCGCTTCCTGCGGGGAGTTCGAAAGAACCGACGATTCGTTCACCGTCGACTTGGCGGCCAGCTACCGATTGACCAGCTCGGTGGGTCTCTTCGCCCGAGTCGAGAATGTTGCCGATGCCGACGACATCGTCGGCCGTCACCCATACGGCGCACGGCCCAACAAGGGCCGGACGTTTTCGGTGGGGGTTGATCTCGCCTGGTAGGCGGCGCCAACTCCGCGGGTGTTAGACATGCGAGTTTCCACCCCAGGTGCCGGGTCGCGGACGCGCAAGGAACAACGGAGCTGTAGGGGACGGGCTTGTCCCGTCCCGTTGCAATGGAGCCGTACGTCCGGCACGGGCGACCACAAGGGTCGCCCTACGATTTGACCATCTATTCAACGGGTTGCGGATTTGTTCCATGGAAGAAGCGGTCTCCTAAGCGTCGCTTCCGGTCTGCACCTCGATGACCACCAGCGTGTCTTGACCGGCGTTGGTCAGCCGGTGTGGCACGCCGTTCGGCAGGTGGGTCGACTCGTTCGGACCTAGGAGAAGCCGTTCCGCTCCCCGGACGACTTCGGCGAGACCGCGGACAACGACCCAGTACGTCGACTGTTGTACGGGCTTCCTGAGGAAAGGCGAGTTGCCCTGCGCCAAGGTCAGGCGCGTTAGGCGAAAGCCGTCGCGAGTGCGCGAGGTCTCGGTGCGGCCCCAGCGACGATGGCGGACCTCTTCCCAAGGCAGTAGCTCGACGAGCGCGGGCCAGTTGCCGACGTCGGACCACCCCATGTCGGTGGGAACAACAACGCCCCGATGCGTGTTTTGCATGACCGTGCGGTCGACGGACTCCGTCGGGCAGCGCAGGAACGCATCGCCCGCACGGCAAACGCCCTCATCCGGCTGTTCGACGTCTGCCGCAGCCTTGCACGCGTGGTGGATATCCGGGCGATGGCGTTCGAGTTCGTCGAGATAGACGCTGGCGCGAAACAGGAACATGCCGCTATTCCAGGCCCAGCCTCCCTCGGCGAGGTATTGTTCGGCGGTCTCCCGGGGCGGCTTCTCGGCAAACGCCGCGACCTTCGCGACGCTGCCATCGTCATTGGCGGCGATGCCCGCCCGAATGTATCCGTAGTCCGTTGCGGGGCTCGACGGGAGAATGCTGAAGACGACCACGCTGCCACTGCGGGCGAAGGGGACACCCCGCCACACAGCCGATGCAAACGCGGTTTCGTCGGCGATGTGGTGATCGGCGGGCAGGACAGCCAGTACCGGGTCTGCGCCCCCGGTAGTCGCCCTGAACGCCGCCAGCGCCGCCGCCGGCGCGGTGTTCCGCGCTGCCGGCTCGAGCACAACGGCACTAGGCTCGACACCGCACTCCTTGCATTGATCCGCGACGATCAAGCGATGCTCTTGGTTGCAGACGACGAGCGGGGCAAGACAGCGAAGACCGCCGATCCGCGCCAGCGTTTGCTGGAGGAGAGACATCTCGCCCGTCAGGCGGAGAAACTGTTTGGGGTAGCTTTCGCGCGACAACGGCCAAAGCCGCGTTCCGGAGCCACCAGCCAGCACCACGGGCAGAAGTTCGCTGGTCAGCGTGTGCGTCGCCACGGCTCCGCTCCGAAACCCGCAATCAGCGGGCAAGGTGATTAGACTACCAGCCCATGGAGTTCCTCATCCTGTTGGCCGACTACTGGCTCGTCGCCGACGAGTGGATCGGCGGTGCGCTCGGGCTCCTGATTGTCTACTTCCTCATCCGGCAAAACGTCTGGGCCTGGCCGCTCGGCGTCGCCTACGTGCTGGTTTCGGTCACCGTGCTCCTCGAGGCGCGCCTATACGCGAACCTGGCGTTGCACCTGGTGGGCTTTCTGCCGCTCAACCTCTACGGCTGGTACCACTGGCTGTTCGGCGGCGAGCAGCGGGACGACCTGCCGGTTACCCGAGCCAGCTCCGTCCTGCTGGGGGGTGTCGGCGGGTTGTGCATTGTGGGCGCCCTTGTTCTTGGCTGGTACTTCGCGAGCTTCACGGACGCCGCCCATCCTTACTGGGACAACGCCGTCTTCGTCATGAGTCTCGCCGCGATGTGGCTGACGGCCCGCAAGAAGATCGAAAACTGGGTGGTGTGGATCGTGGTCAACGTGGTGTCGGTCGGCCTTTACTACGCCCAGGATGTCCTGCCGTACACCTTGCTTTATCTCGTCTACATCCCCATGGCGGTGTGGGGATACTGGACGTGGCTGGGATCCATGGGACGACGGCTGCAGTAGTGGTCTAGTTTCCGTAGCTCAATCGTACTGGAACAGCGTGGGAGAAATGGTGGCCAGGGGCAGAATCGAACTGCCGACACGAAGATTTTCAGTCTCCTGCTC
>JAPPKV010000160.1 GCA_028819775.1 Gammaproteobacteria bacterium
GCTTGACCACGTTCCTCCAGACGATCCGACAATCCAGTCGACTCGGGATCACCCGAGAAGGCGTCGTCCAGTTCCCCGAGTTTTTCACGGGCCGTGTCGAGATCGCCTTGGTCGATCAGCCGGCCGATGTCCTCTTTCCACTGTCTTCCAAGCTCGTCAATGGCCGCCTGGGCTTGGGCTCGATCGGGGTCAATGTCGAGAACCGCCCGGTATGCCGCGACAACGTCGACGAGATTCCGGTTCGGATCACGCCTACGCTCCTCCGCTTCCTGCCATGCGACCACCGCGTCGGGGTGCTCGATCCACCCCATGGCCGCGAGAGCTCGCTGCAGCGTACCGCTGTCGTCGCCGAGATAGACCGCCGCACCGATAAGCAACCCGACGCCCAATACCGTGCCGGCCGCACCGATCCGGCGCGCGCGAGAGTATCGGCGAACATCCGACCCCGCACCCGGACCTTCGCGCCGGGAGCCCAGGGCGGCGATCTCTGCGGTCGAGACGGCTGAGGTCTTGACGACTGCGTTGGGCAGCGCGTTGCCCGTCCTCACTGCATCCAGTGCATGGACAATCTCGGGCGCGGATCTAAAGCGATCCTCGGGCGACCGGGCGAGGAAGCGTTGTACGACCTCTTCGAACGCCGCCATCTGTAGCGGAAGTGTTGCCAGGCGGTCACGCCCCGGCTGAATGCCGCCGTGTGACTGCCGATCGAACGGCAGACGCCCGGTTAGCATCAGGTAGAAAACGACACCCAGGCTGAAGAAGTCCGACCGCCCGTCAATGTCGCGGCCGGCCGCCTGTTCGGGGCTCATGTACCCGGGCGTGCCCCGAACCTTCCCGGAATCGACGACTCTGCCCAGTTGGCTGGCGATGCCGAAATCGGTCAGCATCGCCGTGCCTTGTTCGCTGATCAGGATGTTCTCGGGTTTGACATCGCCGTGGACGACGCCCTTGCCGTGGGCATAACCCAGGGCACCGGCGATCTCCTTGACGAGGGCCAGCACGCTCTGGATGTGAAGTCCGGCGCGCAGGTTGTGATTCAGGTCGCCGCCGCGAACGTATTCCATGACGAGATAGGCCGCGTCTGCGGTTTCGCCAGCGTCGACCACGCGGACGATGTTGGGGTGGTCAAGGGAGCGCGCGACCGTAGCTGCCGCGAGGAACCGGGTTCTCTGGTCCTCGTCGCGCGAGGCCTGCGGCGAGAGTACCTTGATGGCCACCGGGCTCCCGAACGCATGCTGCAGGGCGAGGTACACCCGAGAGGAACCGCCGCTCCCGATCTGTCGTTGGATTCGGTAGCCGGGAATATCCATGGCTATTGGGATGCCTCGAGTTCGACGCTTTGGATCGCGCCCCGCACCATGTTGCCGAGTATGAACCGGCCGTCGAGGACGTAGGCGGATCCATCGAGCGCCACCGCCAAACCCTCACCATGCGCAAGTCCGTTAATGCAGGTGTCGTCGTTGAACATCCAGGGCTTGCCATCGAGGGTGAGCGAACAGCGCTCGACGGCTGCGACCGGCACGGTAGCCGTTAGTTGGCCGTCGTTCCAGGTCTCAAAAGATACTTCGCCACTCGGCGATGTCTTGATGCCGGAACGATGCTGCCTGCCGAACGCAAAATGCCCCTTGTAGAGGGTTCCGTCCCGCCAGCGATAGCGGCCCCTGCCATGCCGTTGGTCGCCGGAGAATCCGCCTTCGTACGTCCCGCCCGACTGGCGTTCGAGGACGCCCCTGCCCTGGCGAACGCCGTCCACGAAGTCCCCTTCGTAGACGTCGCCGTTCGACCAGGCAAGGCGTCCTCTGCCGGTCATGCTGCCATCTCGGAAGTCACCCTCGTAGACATCGCCATTGGGGAAGGTGAGCGTTCCCCGACCGTGCCGTGTTCCGGCCACGAAATCGCCGGTGTAGACCTCCCCATCCGGAGCCGTATGTGTTCCCCGCCCGTGCATCTGACCGGCTATCACGCCGCCCCGGTAGTGGTGGCCATTCCCCCAATGCAACTCCTGCTCGGTCGTGTCCGCGGTTTCGGCTTCCCCAGCCGTGGCGTACCCCACGGGCGAGCCCATTGTCAGCGCAAACAGGAGGTGCGCTGTGGCCCACCGGGTGAACGACGTATTCGTCGGCTCGCCGGAAATCGCTCTCCTGATTTCCGCAACGTCCCCGTGTGTCTGGTGATGAAACGGTTCCCTACGCACTTGGCCTGACCCCGATTCGCCGTGAGCCATTCTCGCCGTGAGTCTGTCGATTCCGAGCAGGTGCGGCAAGACCCAGGACCAGCCGTCTCCGCGTCAGGGCTTGAGCGGTTGCCTGTCCCCGACTAGGGTCGATAGCGTACGCCGGAACACGGGACTACCGTCCAGGCGATAGGCGCGCAATTCCACCTCGACACTCGATGGCAGATACATGTCCACGGTGTCGTCAACGACCTCGATTCGATCATAGGGAACGGCCTGCTCTTCCCACGCGATGTTCGATGCCTCCACCACGCACGCCGCCTCGACGCACTCCGGGGTCGATATCGCAACCGTCCGGCGGCGTCCGTCCATCCCCATCCAGGCCGGACGGTCGTTGACGTATGCGGTGCGCGGATTGAGGACCCGAACATCCACTTGGGGGGGCTCTACTGGCAGGAGCGTTCCTGCGGCATCCACCAGCACGACGGCTTGTTCGGCAACCAGGCCACGGGATTCGGCGTCTATGCGCCAGGGATGCTCGGCGTCGCGGATCCCCCTTTCCGCGAAAAGAACCTGATCCACCGTCAGTGGATCAAGGCCAGTCGCCTCCTTGAAATAGTGCGCCATCGACGTCCAGCGCGGCGACGCGACCTCGTGGAGATGCGAGTATCCGCAATGAACCAGAACCTTGGCCTCGGGGTCCCGCTCCAGGGTCCCGGCGATCAAGTTGTGGGCCTGCCAGTAGTCCCGAACCTGCTGGTCGTTCATGCCGTCCGTCGGCGGACCCTGCTCTTCACGTTGCTCGTAGGGCACTACCTGGAACCCCAGCGCCACCGCTTCACGCAACAATTCACCGAACACGGCGTCGACGACATAGGTCCCGTCTGCTCGAACGGGATAGCCGCGAACGTCGATATCGGTCATCCACGGTGTCAGTGCTTCCGCGGCCAGATACCGGAAACCTTGGTTGTAGAGTGGGCGCAACAACGCCAACGTTAGCAACCGCTCCGTGGATACGTGGTGGCGCTCGTTGACCATCACGAAGCGGTGATTGGCGGCCCGTTCTGCGATGTACGCCAATGCCGGTGCCGAACGCGCGTCGGGGGGCAGGTCGGCGTATTCGAGTCGTTTCCAACGCGGCAGCTGCCGATCGAAGCCGACCAGCGCGGCACGATGGTTGCCGAGCAGGTTTTCGCCCATGGCGCGCATCTGCCAATAGAACGGCGCATTGTCCGACGACCGGCATGCCGCCTCCATTTGCCGGAGCTCGATGGCCTCGCTCCAGACGTGCAGATACCCCGCAGTGGAGCGAACGCCCAACAGCCCCTCACATCCGGTGGGAACGGCATCCGATTGCGCGCCTACCGAAACCGATGTTGCGGTGACTCCAAACCACAAAGCGGCCAGCGCTATCCATGACCTATCCACCATGGACCGATAATACATGGCAAGATACGGCGACTTGGTTAGACACCACCATGCATATCCAGCCGAGCAATGCCACCCTTGGCGCGACCGTAACGGACGTCGATCTTGCCCGCATCGACGATGCAGACTTCCGCGCCGTTGAGAGCGCGTGGCACCGATTCGCCGTCCTCGTGTTCCCAGGCCAACATTTGAGCGACAAGGACCATCTTGCCTTCACACGCCGGTTCGGCCGGCTGGAACGCGGTTTGAAGCGTCGGCGTACCGAGGCGGGAGTCGGTCGCCTTTCCAACGTAGACAGGGTCGGGCGCGTCGTCCCGGGCGAAGCGCTGCAGGCGCGTTTCCAACGAGGCAATCGCGACTGGCACTCCGACAGTTCCTACAAGCGCGTCGGCGCCAAGGCTTCCATCCTCGCCGCCCACGTGGTGCCGAACGAAGGCGGCGAGACCGAATGGGCCGATATGCGTGCCGCCTACGACGCCTTGGACGCACCCACGAAGGAGTGGCTGGAGGGCAAGACCGCCGTACATAGCTATCAGTTCAGCCATGCCTGGCACGGCGGGCTAGAGCTACTCTCTGCACAGGAATTGGATGACCTGCCGCCGGTCGACCATCCGCTGGTGCGAATCCATCCCGCCACCGGCCGCAGAAACCTCTTCGTCGGTCGGCATGCCAGCCACATTCCCGGCGAGGATCTCGGGTCCTCGCGACAGCGTTTGCGGAAACTGACCGCGTGGGCATGCCGCCCACCCCGCGTCTGGCGGCACCGCTGGCAACCGGGCGACATCGCCATCTGGGACAATCGCTGCGTACTTCACCGAGGTCGTCCCTGGCCAGAGGATCAACCGCGGGTGATGGCGCGTTCCACGGTGGCGGGCGAAGATCCGGACAACGAGTGGGCGTTGGCTTGATCCTTCGACGGCTTGCGTGCCCAAGATAGTGGATTGCCATGTTCGCCGCTGTTAGTGTTGACGCATGAGTTCACTGGCGGAAGCCATCGAGCTGCTCGAAGGCGGCGACTGGCAGGCAGCGCATCGTATTGTCCAGAAGGACGACTCCGCGTTGGCAAGTTGGGCGCACGGAATCGTGCATCTCATGGAAGGTGACCGACGCAACGCGGGCTATTGGTACGGACGTGCGGGACGCGAAATTCCCGAGGGCGTCGAGATCAATGCCGAAATCGCCGCCTTGAAGGCTGAGTCGGCGACATCCTTAACGGCCCGCGCTGATTGATTGGTGGAGCCAGCCGGGATCGAACCGGCGACCTCTACAATGCCATTGTAGCGCT
>JAPPKV010000524.1 GCA_028819775.1 Gammaproteobacteria bacterium
CCGCACCGGGAGGTAGGTGGTATGAAGTCGCTCACTGGCAATTCCTCACCCGTTCGCGGGTGGGCTCTGTTGCTTACGCTGCTGCTCGGAGCCGGCATGATGATTTCGGCTTGCGGGGAGGAAGAGGTGCCGGCGCCCACGACCCCGGCGCCGCCGCCTGCGCCGCCGCCCGCACCGGCTCCGGAGCCCACGCCTACCGCGCCCGCAGTGCCCGGCAACCTCCGGGTGTCAACGTCCACCTCCAACTCCATCACTTGGACGTGGGATGCGGTCGAGGGTGCGCTCGGTTACCAGGGTCAGTTCAGCCCGGACGCCACTTTCACGGGCACCGACCCAACCTTCATCATCGTCGCCCCCAACACCTCGCACACGGTCTCGAACCTATCGGGGAACACGACGGGGCATTTCCGGGTCCGATCCGGGACGGGCGCGTCGATCACCGATCTCACATACAGCGACTGGAGCGACGGCGTCTCGGGCTCGACCAGCGCCCCACCGGCGGCCGTTCCGCTCGCTGCTCCCGGAAACGTGGGCACTTCAGACGTGCAGCGGAATTCGATCGCCGTCGCGTGGGACCAAGTGGACGGTGCTGCCGGCTACGAAGTGGAGCAGCGCGCGGAAGGAGGGTCCTGGGCGGGCGCGAGTTGCGGAGGCGGAGACAACGAAGTGACCGGTACGACGTGCGTCGCCAGCGATTTGGATCCGGGGACCAGCTATGACTTCCGGGTCCGGGCGGTCCCGGCAAGTTCCGATACCGAGAGGACAGTCAGCGGCTGGAGTACATCGGATGCGGTGTCGACGGCTGGCCAGGCCACGAGGGAGCCCGTAACCGGCGGCAGCGATGACTTGAGCATCACCTGGGAATCGGATGCCACTTCGATTACCTGGTTCTGGCAGGCGGCTTCCGACACCCGGATTACCAACCTCTATGTCGTGCTGACCCCTGCTTCTGCCGGCGAACGGCAGGCCTGCCCGGCGCTTACTGACACGACGACCGCGTGGCAGGCGGACATGCCGTACGCGATCGCTCATAGGGTTGCCGGTTTGACAGCCGGTGGAGGGGATGTTCGTGGCCTCTGTGTGAGGAGGACCTGGACCGATGATCAGGGCAACCCTCAGTACGGTCCCGTCTCTGTAGCATGGGCGGCAGCATCGCCGGCGCAACCGACGAACACACCTGGCGTGGGCGAGATCGAGGCAGGACCGAAGGACGACTCGAAGACCTCGAGGACGACGGCGATTGACTGGTTTGTTCAAATGGACAAGGGTTTCAAGTACCAGGTCCGGACGGTTTCGGCGGCGGTCGGCGAGTCCTTGGGAATGTGTGGCGATGATGGTGTCGGGAACACGGAGCTGAGCGCCAATACCGACGACGCCCACGAGAGATTCCGTCTTTCGAACCTTCAGACCTACAAGCAATACAAGGCGTGTGTCCGGGCCACGAACGATCAGGGACAGTCCGGATGGACCGAGATTGGGAGCGCGGTCCAAACGCTTCCAACCGCTCCATCGGGTCTGAGCAGTTCTGCCGATTTCACGACCGCGGACGCCACCGTCAGCGCGGCGAGCGGGGACATCACATGGAGGTTTGGATCAAGCGCTACCACGCCTGAGCAGCCGAACGGGTACCAGGCGGTTGCGTACCACAACGGGACCAGTGCGCTAGCAAGGGCAGCAAGCACTGCGTCACCCCTGCCCGCCGTAGCAACCCTGACTTGCGGGGGCAGCACGGGTGACGACATTACTAGTAGTCTCGGAACGCTCAGCGAGACCGGGTCAGGATTCGAGTTCTCCACAAGTGCGGCGGTTTCGTTCGATCGCGCAACAAACAGCCAACGGGCCTATACGGTCACTGTCCTCGCCTGCGTGCGCGCCAAGCTTGACAACGCGGCGCGCGGCGGAACGGCCGCCGATACCTATGGCCCGTGGACATCTGTCACGAGGACAGTGAGCGTTCCCAAGCGGACGCAGTAGAAGGCGCTCTCAGAGCGTCGGCTTCGCAGGGCGCGCCCCAACCAGGGGCGCGCCCGGAAACCTCCTGATGGAGGCGCGTACACCAGGGGTCGCCTCAGCGGCCCATGGGTTGCGGTCCGACGACAGCGTCTCTTGCGCGAGGTGGCGCCGCCAATCACTCAGGTTGCCTGGTCGTGGGATTGACGACAGTGGGCGGCGCTTGCATGGACGGTCACGAACGAGGAGGCGTTCAAGCGCCTCGGCATGCAGGTGACGGTGGCGCGCACGCTTGACGAGGCGACCAGCACCATCGAGGTGACTTCGATCGAGGCGTCCAACTAGAGGACGTCTGACCCCGGTCGTTCAGGACCGGGATCCACGGAGAGCGGCGCTCGCGGCTTGGCAAGCCCTCTGGCGGCCCACGAACCCGTTGCCGCGGTTATGGCCGCAACTCGCCGCCACCGCCGGCACAGGCGGCCACCGGCTCGCCGCTGCAGGCACCATCCGCGGACCGGAACTGGAGGCCGAGTTCTCCGATAGCCACTCCACGCGGATCTCGTGCCTTACCGCTGAACCCTCCGCATGGAACGACCAGTTCTCCACTACGGCGTGGACGCGGCTACGCTTCCACGAGGACAGGGCGCGTGGCCTCGACGACTGGCGCGAGACCGGAAGAACTTGTGCGACCGGACGACCCGGCCGCGGCCGCGAGTCCGCCGACCGCGGTCATTGGCGGATAGGGACCCCCATCAGCAACCCCGTAGAAGCGGTAACCGAAGGCCTCCGATCTCGGCTCGCCGGTTCTCACCGCCCGCCCACAAAGGGAGAAACCCCGGGGCCGCATGGCCCCGGGGTCCTCGCTAGCGGTTGTTGCTAGCTATCCGGACAGGTTCCGCTTAACTGCTGATCCTGCACCTGGCGAAGTTGTTGATGTTGGCCCGGCCGGTCGGAGCCTCCGCAGTCAGGTCGCCGTTGGCCGTGTCGGGAGGGTTGGACGAGATCTGGCCCTGCGCGTCCCACTCGCAACTGACGGTCACCGAGCGCTTGGTGCTGCAGCCGAAGGTGCCATCCGCAAACGTCACGTCGTAGTCCATGGACCACGCGGCATCGCAGACTTCGTCTCCGCCGCCATCATCCGGATCGCACGTTTCGGCTTCCCGGCCCTGGTAGTTGTCCGCCTTTCCGTCCGGCTCCGGATCCTGACCGTCACCGCAGTGGGCGTCGGTGCCGGCGTCGTTGCCGCACAGGTTGTCGCCCGCGTCGTCGGCCTCACCCCGGCTGTAGAGGTCAACCTTGCCGAAGTCGCCCATGATCGGATCGTCATCTTCATCCAGCAGGAACTGCCAGATCATGTTGATGTTGCCCGGACTGTCGTTGTCGTCGTAGAGATCGTGCAAGGCGTTGGCCTCGACGTCCGCCGTCCCGTCACCATCAGGGTCCAGCATGGGACGATCGGCGCCCGAGTCCTTCCTGATCTTGCCGTTCAGGTTGTCGTCGAACCAGAGGGTCTTGAAACGATCCGTCGTCGCGGAGGTGGCGCCGACCCTCCACATGCGCACGACACTGCGGTTGGCGTCGCTGCCGGTAGCAGCCGTTCTGGCCTCGGCAACCATACCAACGATGCCTCTGGACCCGCCCCAACCGTCGGCCACAGCCTGATCGACTTCGTCTTCGAACATCGCGCAGACATCTACCTGGTCGGCGGCCATGAAAGTCATGGACTCGCACTCAAGATCCTTGAATGGATCGGGATCCCACGCCACGCTGCCCCAGGCGACTTCGGAGTCCTTGGCGCTGACTTCGATGCCGTAACCGCCGAGATAGTTCGACAGCTTTGGCGAGTTGGCAGCCGCATTGCCGACGACCCGGACCCGGAAACAGTTCTCGGGCCGGTGGTTGGAGCCGATCGTGTCGGCATAGGTGCCCACGCCAACGCAGGCGCTCGGGTTGTCCGCGTCCGGGTCCGTAACGCTGCCGTCGGTAGCCAGGTCGTCATTCATCCGGATCTGGATGCCGTCGCCATAGGAGTTGTTGTCGTCGAAGGTGTCCTGGTCATCCTCGTCCACCTTGTCCATCGTCAGCGCCTTGTCGGAACCCTTGGCGGAATTCGGACCGGAGGTGCTGTAGTTGCTGCCGTTGGAAACGCCCTCGAACATGTGCTTCACGGTCATGACCACGCTGGAGCTGGTCACCCAGCCGACATCGATCCCGTCGTCGGTCGCTGCCCCGTCATCCGCAAGCTGGGCATCCTCATCAGGCCCGACCACGTCGTTGTCGATGAGACCAACCTGAAGCTCAATGTCCGGCTCCCAGCCGGCGCAGGCGGCCGAGTTGGCGACCGAAATCTCCGGCGCCACCGGACCCATCATGCACTCGAACGGACCGCAGGTGACGAGCGTCGCATCCCCGATCGGAAGTGGAACCTGGTTCGCCCCGATCTCCACCGGCTGCACCGCGAAGGTCACACCGCTGGTGATCACCATGCTCTGGAGCGCGCTCCAACTAACATAGGTGAACGGCGCGTTGTCGCCCGGGATCAGGCCGATGGGGCTCGCGCCCGGCACGAAGGTCGGCGAAACGATGGCGGGCATGTTCACCGAGACCATCATCTGGGTGTTCACGGAAGCCATCGCGCTCGAGGGCCCGATGCCGTCATCCGGCACCATCGGGAAGGATGACTTGGCGCCATCCGGCACCGAGAACATCACCAAGAACGGAGTCGGCTCGGGCTCGGGCTCCGGCTCGGGTTCCGGCTCGGGCTCCGGCTCCGGCTCAGGGGCCGGTGGCGGTGGCGGCGGCGGCGCCGGTGCGGGCGTCGTCGTCGTCTCGTCGTCGCCACAGCCTGTGAGCACGAGACCGGCACTCAGGAACATGGCAAGAAGGAGAA
>JAPPKV010000255.1 GCA_028819775.1 Gammaproteobacteria bacterium
TCCTTGTCGTCGTAGTTGGCCAGCAGTTCCCTTGCACGTCGTTCTTCCCGAGGCGAAACGCGTACCACGGGCATCCGTCCTCGTAGCAGCCACTCGACGGCTACCATGCGGCCAAGCTTGCGGAGCAGGAGGGCGTGCGTTTCCACCTCCAGGTGATTGGTCATGAAGCTCGGTCTGGCTTCGTTTGCGATCGCGTGTGCCGTCGTTTTCGCGACTTCGTGGTCCGAGTCGTCCGCATCTAGCAACGCCAACACCGCACTGGAATCCCACAGTACAGCGCGGTTCATTGGTCGATGATCGCGTATTTGTCCCGCGCCCCCGGGAGCACGCCGCCGCTCCGCCCGGCCCCCACGAGACGGAAGATTGGATGATCGGGGGTTAGGGGCGGAATCGCGTCGACCTTGCGGGGCCTTTGCGTGTCGTCGATGGTCTTGACTGAAACCAATCGTCGGCCACCGCGCATAATGCTCTGAAGCGCACCCCGACGGATCATCCGCCAGATCGTCGACTCCGACACACCGAGGGTCGTGCCCGCTTCGGGCACGCTAATGAATTGATCGCTAGCCACGGTTCTTTGATCCTACGTGTTCGGCGGCAGACTCTCAAATCCCTGTCATCATATCAACCATATCAACCCCTCGTTACTCGGGGGGAAGGGAGCCGCCGGCACCACGCCATGTACCTTGTATGACGGCGTCATACATGCTATGTTCGTTGGCGTGTTGGCTTACGTTTGCGACTTCGAACGTGCGGGTTAATGCAAGGCTCGATGACGAACGAACAGAGAAACTCAGGCAACTTCAGTCGTTGACGGGTCAGAGCGCCAGCGATGTCCTGAAACGAGCGCTCGACCTCATGTATGCGCGACAGGTCACGCATGCCCGCGAGAAGCTCGACGCGCTTCTGTCGAGCGATTTCATCGGTTGCGCCGATGGCCCGGAGGACCTTGCCGACCACTACAAGGACTATCTAACGCGAGATTTGAACGCCGAGCATGGTGCTCGCTGACACCGGGTATTGGCTGGCGTTGGCCAACAAGGCCGACACTTGGCACGAGGTCGCCGTGTCGGCAACCCGCCGACTTGACGAGCCTCTCGTCGTGACCTGGCCTGTGCTGACCGAAACCTGTCACCTGATGCTGTCTCGCCTCGGAACCCTGGCGGAGTTGCGCTTCGTCGAGCAGATTTCGAGGAACGTCGACATCCACGAGATGCGCAAGGAGCGCATCGAGGATGTCCGGGCGTTGATGGAGAAATACAGCAACTTGCCTATGGATATGGCCGGTGCCTCCCTGGTCGTAGCCGCAACGGATCTGGGTGAGGGGCGAATCCTCACGACGGATCAACGCGACTTCAATGCCTACCGGTGGAAGGACACCGAACCGTTCAGCAACCTGTTGGCGTTGCCCGGGACTTGAGGTCAATCCATCCATTCCATCGCTTCTCGCATCGCGTATTCGATCTCTTCGGTCAAGTCGGTGCCGTGTTCGGGACGGTCGGCTCGCCAGCCGAGATGCACGAGGGTCCGGATCAGGAAGAACAGCCGCAACTTGGCGACATCGGCATCGGTGAACGGACGTCGCTCCCGGTAGCCTTCGATCAGGGCGGCCTGCATTTCGTCGAACCCATCGAGGCCCCGATACCGGTAGAGCACGACCGCGAGTTCGTAGTGGTGCCAGCCGAAGCCGGAGTCGTCGAAGTCGATCAGGTGCAGCCCGGGTTCGCCGACCACGACGTTGTGCGGGTGTAGGTCCGCGTGAATGAGACTGAATGTCTTGGCCGAGTCATCAAGGCGCGAGAGCTCGTCGGCGATGGTCAGGCGTGCCTTCCCCAATACATCCCGCTGTTCGGCGGTCAACTGCGGGATGTCCCAAAACGGCCCCCAGAACGCCCGGTCGCCGACGAAGCCCTCCACGTCGAAGCGGTGCCTTTGAAAGCCGTTGGGCACGGTCCAGGCGGCGGACTGGTTGTGAATGGCGGCGGCGATCCGGCCGATGGCCCGGAAGTGCTCCGGGAAGGTCGACGGTTCCCTCTCCATGATGCGGCCCATCAACTCGCCGTCCACCCACTCGAGCAGACCGACGTGGCGTTCGCCCCCGTCGAAGGGCAGGGTAACGTAGCCGCGGTCGTCGCGGGTGCGCACCGGCACCGGAACATCGAGTCCCGCTTCGCGTAGCGCGGCGGTCCAAACCTGCTCGGACTCGAGTTCGACCAGAGTGTGGTAGCCGGGCCGATGGATCCGCAGCACGTACCGCTTGTCCGGTGCGTCTACGCGGAAGGAGGCGTTCTCGCTGATTCCGATCGGTTCGAGGTGGGCACCGTCCAAGTCCCACTCGGCCAACGCCTGACCAGCAAGGGCGCGAAGCGCGGCGTTCACTTCAGCCATAGAGTTCTTGCATCGTCTCCGAGAGCGCGTTCGCGAAGGTGTCGGCGTTGTCCTTTGAGAACACGAGCGGCGGACGGAGCTTCAGGACGTTGCCAAGGGAACCGGCGCTGCCCGCGAGTATTCCCTTCTCCTTGAGACGATTGACGACCGCTGCGACCCCGGCGCGGTCCGGCTCCTTCGAGGCCCGGTCTTCGACCCAGTCCACGCCGAGAGCGAGCCCGTGGCCGCGGACATCGCCCATGCACTCGTACTCCGTCTGCAACTCGACGAGCGCACGCCGCAGGTGCCCGCCCGCCTCCAGGACGTTGTCGAGGAGGCGGCGCTCCTCCAGTTCGTCGAGCACCGCCATCCCCACTGCCGCTTGCAGGGGCGACGACGCAAAGGTGTTGAAGTAGCCCGTCTTCTCGCGGAAGGCGTCAACGAGTTCGGGACCGGCGACGACCCCGGCCAGTGGGAGTCCGGCGCCCATGGGTTTGCCCATGGTCACGATGTCCGGCACGAAACCGGTCGTCTCGTAGCCCCACCAGTTGCCGCTGCGGCAGAAGCCGGCCTGCACCTCGTCGGCGATGAACACGCCGCCGGCGTCGTGCACGATCTTGGCCGCGCCGGCCATGAACCCTGCGGGGATGTCGGGGATCCCTTCGTTGAAGAGCAGCGAGCAAAGGAACATGCCGGCGAACGGGATGTCGTGGTTGGCGAAGTCCGCAATCGCGCTTCGCACCTGATCGAGATACAGTTCGGTGAGTTGAGATCCGGAGGCCGACTCGTCGAGTGGACGGTAGCGCTGCGGGTAGGGGACCGTTCGAATCTCCGGGCTCATTGCCCCGCCGCGCCGCGAAAGCCGTCGCACCTCCGTGCTGTTGCCGTGGTACCCGGCATCCGAACAGATGATGCCTCTTCCCCCGGTAGCCGCCCGGGCCATGAGGAGGGCGATTTCGCTCGCTTCGGTCCCCGTGCAGCAGAACACGGCCCGGGTGAGCGAATCCGCGTGCAGACCGGTCAAGCGCTCGGCATAGTCCAGGATGCCTTCGTGCAGATAGCGGCTATGTACATTCAAGGTGCCCGCCTGGGTCTGCATCGCGGCAACGACCCGCGGGTTCGCGTGCCCGACGCAGGGCACGTTGTTGTACATGTCCAGGTACCGTTTCCCGGATGCGTCGGTGAGCCAGACGCCCTCGCCGCGGACGATGTGCACGGGCTCGGCATAGAAGAGCGGCATCCGATGGCCGAGCAGACGCTCGCGGCGTTGGAGGAGAGAGTTCATCGTCGAGGTCCTATCGAAGACGTGGAGCGTTAGCGCGGCGGAGGTTGGGTATATTACAGGGGCTGGAGGAGAAGCCATGGCGGAACAGTTTGCGGAGCGGGTCGTTAGATTCGAACGTCCGGACCGCTTTTATTCGCTGCTCATCGGCCTGGATGGGAAGTTCCTCGGCGTCGATGACGGCGGCGAGACCGCAAGTTTCGCTGCTGCGGACGACCAAGTCGTTTGGCAACGGCGGGACGGGAAAGTGCATCACGCCGTGACGGGTCGAACACTCCCGGTCGCCGATGATCGAGTCGAGGCCAACGGCGAAATCTACGCCGTTGCACATGGCCCGGAGAAACTTCCGTCGGAATACCTCAGGGTGTTCGAGGCCAACGGCTGGGTTTGCCTCAACTGCGTCCTTTCGGACGAAATCGTCGACGGTCTGCGCAGGGTGGCGTGCACCGATCAGTACGCCGGTCTTGATCCCGATCGAAAGCGGGCCGCGATCAGCCAACACGTCGCCGTGGCGCAGACCGCCGCCGAACCCGTCTCGCTGTGGCTGATCCGCCAATACATGGGGACGGAGGACATCTCGATGGCCCATTCGCCTGGGATGGCCGTCCTGACCAAGGACGACGGCAAACGCCCGGTGCAGGGCTGGCACTCCGACTATCCGTACCACTGGGGCGTTCCGGCACCGGGGCAGGTGCCGGTGCAGCCGGGCGCTTCGCGTCTCGGCGTGCAACGCAACGTCTGCGTGTCCGACTTCACCAAGGTTCGCGGCGCAACGGCGTTCAAGCTGGGATCCCACGCCCGAAACGAGGGTCCCCCGGACGACTGGGGCACCGCCGCCCGCTACGCGTCCCGCAGCTACCGTGCCGAGCACGGCCTGCCCTACAACGGGCCCGATGCGGACATCGTCGAGGCGCCCGGCGGCAGCATCATTCTCTACGACTCCCGCACCTGGCACCGCGCCGGCGTCAATCGTACCGACGACAAGCGTGCGGCGATGCTGCAGGCCATGGTGCCTATGTACGTGATTCCCAAGGTCGACATGAGTGCGGCCTACAAGCAGTTCGCGGCCAGCCAGGTCTACGAGGACATCACGGAGCGCGAACGCGCCGAACTGGAAGCGCTCCTGGTTCGGCGCCTGCCCGGTCCGCCGCTGCACGGCGCACTGGGTACCGATCCGGAGTTGGTAGC